>JAZFWG010000175.1:0-6860 GCA_036448135.1 Alphaproteobacteria bacterium | reverse complement strand
AACGGCCCGGACAAGGTTGCCGTGCCCGGACCGGCGCCTTCTGCGGCGGCCCTTCCGGCCTCACCGCGCACCACGGCCAAGCCGGAGCCTGCGCCCAGTTTCGATATCGTCCGCATCAATCCCCAAGGTGATGCCGTTATCGCCGGCCGCGCCGCGCCGGGGGCCGAGGTGACGACATATGATGACGCGAGGGTCGTGGGCAAGGTCGTCGCCGACAAACGGGGCGAATGGGTCCTGATCCCCCCGAACCCCTTACCACCGGGCAGCCGGCGTCTTAGCCTCTCGGCGCGGCTGCCGGGCCAAGAGCCCGTCATTTCCCGATCCGATGTAATCCTCGTGGTTCCCGAAAAGGGCCTCGACATCGCCGGCAGGCCGGCGGCGGAGCCCTCGGCGCCCCTCGTCGTCAAGGTGCCAGGTACCGGCGAGGGCTCGGCGGCGGGCGCGCCACCCACCAGCACGGTACTGCAACTGCCGGGTCCGGGGATCAAGGACACCAAGGGTGGGCTTTCTGTCGATACGGTCGATTATGACCAATCCGGGCAAATCACCATCGCCGGCAAGTCGGCACCGGGCGCCGGTCTTAGGGTATATCTTGACGACAAGCTGGCCGGTTCGACGGTCGGCGCCAGCAACAGGAAATGGCAGTTCACGCCCAACATACCGGTGGCGCCCGGTACTCATAAGCTCAGGATCGATCAGGTCAAGAAGGGCGGCAAGGTGGTGGCGCGGGTCGAATTGCCATTCGTCCGGGCGGCAAATCTCGCCGATCTCAAGCCAGGCCAGAGTGTGGTAATTCAGCCCGGCAACAATTTGTGGCGGCTTGCGCGGCGCACCTATGGGCGGGGGATCCAGTACACATTAATCTTCGAAGCCAACCGCGACCAAATCCGCGACCCGGACCTTATCTATCCGGGGCAGGTGTTTTCCCTGCCGCCGGCAGGCCCGGTCAACTAATCGCTATATCTTCCGGGGCAGGTGTTTCCCCTGCCGCCGGCACACTCTTGTCGCTATCCTTCGTCGCGTCATCGCCATGGTCCTCACTGCTTGCACTGTCGACGTTTGAGTTGTCGGCAGGAAGTGTGGTGCGGCCCATGAGCAGATTGGTGATGAGCTCCAGATAGGGGCCGGTATGGACCAGCAGGGTCGTCATGCAGGAAATGATGTTGACCGGGGTCAGCGCATATTCCACCGGCATCTCGCCCTCGAGAATGATGCGTTTCTGGTGGCTAAGGGTGAGCTGGAACTTTCCTTCATCCTTGAGGGCTTCGAGCAGGGCCAACAGGGGCTTGCGCAGCTTGGGGGCTTCGGCGGTGTAGGGCAGGGGGCCGAAATCGGCCTCGATATTCAAATTTCTATGGCTGCCATTGACGCTGACGCAAGCGGCAAACGGGATTTCCAGGTAGGTGAAGCGAAACGCGAACGGGCTCGGCGGCGGCTGGCGTGTGACCGTGCCGTCGGCATCGACGGCCAAAGACTTGAGTTCGAGCGGTGTCTCACCTTCGCCCAGAAATTTAAGTGGCAAGTAGCTTTCCGCGCGGTTGGCGCTGTCTTTGCTCATGGCTTGTTCCTCCGGTTCGGTATCAGTAATATCAATGCTTTCTTTAGATATCTTTAACCGACATCCTTCGGGGGAGGCTCGGCACCAACCAACCACGGCAGACAAGGGAGCGAAGGGCGCTTTCAATTCGCTTAACCTTATGGGCCGCTGCCGGTAGAATGCGGCGTAATATTCGCGCCCATTGGCCCGCATGGCCGAGGATAGGGGTCTCAGATTGTCCAAAAACTTTCCATTCCGCATCCACCGCGAAGGTGTGCGCTTCATCGTTGTTTCCGCCGGATTTACTGTTGTCGCCGGTTTTTTTTTCTGGCCCCTGGCCCTGGTCCTGGCGGTGGTGTCAATCTGGTGCGCCTGGTTCTTCCGTGACCCCGAGCGCCAGACCCCAGTGCGGCCAGGCGTCGTCTTTTCCCCGGCCGATGGCCGTGTGCAGAAGGTGGAGCAAGTGCTGCCGCCCCCCGAGCTTGGCATGGGCAATGCGCCGCGCACCTGTATTCATATTTTCATGAACATCTTCGATGTTCACGTCAACCGCGTGCCGATCGACGGCACCATCATCGACCTTCATTATTGGCCGGGACGTTTCTTCAATGCCTCGTTCGACAAGGCCAGCGTATATAACGAGCGCCAGGGTGTGCATATGCGCACCGCCGACGGCACCGATCTGGCTTTCGTCCAGATTGCCGGACTCATCGCCCGGCGGATCAAATGTACGCTCAATAGTGGCCAGGCGGTTCAAGCCGGAGAACGTTTCGGCATCATCCGTTTCGGCAGCCGCGTCGATATTTATCTCCCTCCCGATGCGACGCCGCTTGTCGCGTCCGGCGACCATACCGTCGCCGGCGAGACCGAAATCGCCCATCTCTCCGCTGTCGAAGGCGGTGGTGGGGCGGTTTCAGGCCAGGGCCAAGCCGAATGAAGCGACCGCGATCCCCCCGGTTGAGAGGATTGCCGTTCAACCGGCTGATCCCCAACATCCTGACCGTTCTTGCCCTGTGCGCCGGTCTCACCGCGATCCGGTTCGCTTTACAGGAGAAGTGGGAACTCGCGGTGCTGGCGATCGTGATAGCCGGCGTCTTCGATACTTTGGACGGCCGTCTGGCCCGGCTGTTGGGCGGCGCCACCAAGTTCGGCGCCGAGCTTGATTCCCTGTCCGACTTCGTCAGCTTCGGTGTGGCTCCGGCGGTGCTGATCTATGCCTGGTCATTACAACATGCCAAGGGAATCGGCTGGGTTCTGGCCATGGTTTTCGCCGTGTGTTCGGCGCTACGCCTGGCGCGCTTCAACACCAAGCTCGGGGTCTCGGACATGCCGCGATGGGCCTACAACTTCTTCACCGGCGTGCCCGCGCCGGGGGGGGCGGGGCTGGTCATGTTGCCGATGATGTTGAGCTTTCAGTTCGGCGCCGGCTTCTTCGATCAGCCCGCCATCAACGCCGTGGTCATGGCGGCGGTCGCCATCCTCATGATCAGCCGCATCCCGACCTATTCATTCAAACAGTTCAAGGTGCCCCACCGCATGGTGTTGCCGATGCTGTTGCTGGTGGGGCTGATGGCCGCCTTGTTGATCACCGCCTTGTGGGTGACCCTGAACCTGGTCGGCATCGCCTATATGATTTCCCTGCCGTTGTCGGTGCGCTCCTACCGCAAGCTTGAACGTGAAGCGGCGCGGCTGCGGGAACGCAGCGCCGGCCAGGAAAAAGCCGCGGCCCAAGCGGCGGACGACAAGGCCGACCGGGTGTTCGAAGACTTCGCCGGCACGTTCGGCCACGGCGAAGTGGAAGGGAACATGGACGACGAGGAGGATGAGGCCGGCGACGACGGCGAGGATGATACCGATGCTGCCGGTGGCACTGGGCGGGATCAAACCTCGTAAAGGCTGTGGGCGCTTTCCAGGAACAGCTCATCGACGGTGACCCGGCGGTGGACCACCCCCTGTTCGAAGGCGTATTCGAGGAATGCCTCCAGGGTCTTGCGGTTGGGCTCGATGCCATAGGGCCAGAAATCGCTTCCGAACATGGCGCGGGCCTTTTCCGCGTAATCGAAGCACCAGGGTATGGGAAAGCGGCAGATATTGCCGTCGGCGGCCCGGATCAGGCTGCGCTGTTTGGCGTCCTCGAAGGCCCTGAACAGGTTGCCGGCGATCCACGGGTGGCGGTCTGTCAACTCACGGCGCAGCACCACCGTGTGCATGATCGGAAAGATGCCGGTGTCGTTCCAGTAGCTCTCTTCCTCGGCCCGGAAGTCGGTAAACATGCGGCGGATCCGGGTGTCGCCCTCCTCGAACAGCCGCGGCGGCCGCGCCGTGAGGATGGCGTCGACGTCCCCAGCCAGCAGCATATCGGTCAGGGAGCGGTCGGGGACCGGGGTATAGCGGACGCCCTTGGGCAGTTTCGGGGTCACCTCGTCGAAATAGCTAGCGACATTGACGGCGGCGCGGTACCAGTCGATGTCCGCCAGGGGAACGCCGGCCTGATGGGTCAGATAGGCGCGGATATAGACCAAGGCGGTCTGGACCCATTCCGGAATGCCGACCCGCTTGCCCTTAAGGTCCGCCGGGTTGTCGATGGGCCGCTCAGTGGCGACGAAGATCGCCGATTGGCGGAAGAACCGTGACGGGAACACCGGGATCGCCGTCACATCGGTGGCGCCTTGGGAGATCAGCGAGACATATCGCGCCATCGACATCTCCGACACGTCCCATTCGCGGAAGCGCGTGAAGCGGGAAAAGATCTCCTCGACCGGTAGATCGATATGGGTGGTCTCGATGCCCTGGGCCTTGACCTCGCCGGACATGAAGTCGCGGACATGGTCATAGTCGCTGATGGCGACCGATAGATGGACCTTCTTCACCGTCTTTCCCCCCGCGCTATTAGAAGCCTTGCATGCGCAACACCCGGCGAGATCCGGCCCTCGGGCGAGACGTTGGTCATCTCGGTGATGATGAGACCGCCGCCGCCGATGGCGCGGCTGCCGAGATGGACGAGATGGAAGTCATCGACGGTGCCGTCGGTCGCCGAATACATGCACATGGGCGAGACCGCGACGCGGTTGGGCAAGGTCATGCCCTTGAGCCTGAACGGCGTAAACATGGGGGGGATTGTCGCTCTGCTTTTTCTTCCGTGACGGTCATTTCTGCCTCGAAGTTGGGTCTCACCAGGTGCTGGGGTGTCTCAGTCCCCGGCCAGGATGGCCAGGGCCTCGCCCTTCACCTCGGAGCCCTTTTCGACCATCAATTCGATCCAGGATTTGTCGTAATCGAACCAGTCGCGGATCGCGGTGATGTAGGCGGGCCGCGCCTGCATGCGTTCATAATAGTCCGCGACGCGGGGCCTTTTGTCCCACATGGCGCCGAGCTGGAGCTTGTCGAGGCGCGTGAGATAGGGCGCGAAGCCGACATCGGCCAGGGAATAATCCCCCACCAACCAATCGGGGCCGCCGCCGGCAAGCGCCTGGCCAGGGCCATCTCCCGCAAGCGCTTGTTCCATATGGTCGAGCAGCATATCCATGCGCTTGATCGCCACCCGGAAATGGGGCGTGTCGATGCCGGTATTGAAACTCTGGGTTTTGCGGTCCTTCTTGAAGGGGTCGATCTGGTGGCTGATCTGGTCGCCATGCTGGGGCACGTGGCGGTAGGCGATGGCGGTGGTCAGCACCCCCGCCGCGGCATGGACGTTTTCGTCGTTCATCCGCGTCCACACCCGCATCTGCGCCAGCTTGACCGGGTCGGAGGGGCGTAGCGGCGGGCCGTCGAAGACTTCATCGACATATTCGTTGATCACGGTGGATTCGACGATGACGGTGCCGTCATGGACCAGGGTCGGCACCAGGCCGAACGGGTTGATGGCGAGGTAATCGGGCTGATGCTGGTCCGATGCCCGGAGGTTCATCATGTGACCGGTCCACTCGACGCCCTTCTCGGCCAGGGCGAGGCGCGACTTGGCCGCACACACCGAGACATGGTGGTGATAAAGTTCAATCATGACAAGAGAATACTCCCTGGTCTTTATGTATTTTCTTAATCAGCCCGCCGCTTCATCGGAGATGCTCTGGTGTTTTACCCCATCGCCGGTCCGAGACCAAGCCGGGGTTGGACTTGACCTTTGGTGGCGGGCGCGTGACACTTGGCGAAAATCTCAAGGAGACCCGTGCTATGTACAATGACTTGATCGTCAAGGGCATGTTCGCCGAGATCGACCGCACCAAACGGTCGGGTGCGTCTCTGGCGACGGCGGTCATGGTCTATATCGCCATCGACGCCATGACCCATCTTGGCCTGCCGCTCGACCGCGACCGGCCGACCAAGCGGGATTTCATCACCTGGGTCAACCGCTATCTCCGCATGAATAAGAATGAAGAATACGAATATACCGGCATCGACCTCTATGCCGCGCGGTGCCGGCTGATGCAGCCCTATTCACCCGAGATCGAGGTCGGCCGCGATGAGCCCCACCGCTCGTTCGTCTATCATTTCGGGCCGGGCCACCGATTCGACCCGATCGAGGACAACAATGTGGTGATGATCAGCTTGCCCCGGCTGGTGCACGATTTCTATAGCGCCGTCTACGGCTTTTTCAGTGACGCCGCCCACGACAAGGACCTCCGGGCCAGCATCGATGCCCGCCTCGCCATCATCAACGAGCATTATTTCCCCAAGCCCCCCATGGGGGCCTCGATGCCACCGCCGCCACCGAAGCCGGACGCCGCCCAGGCTACCCCGCGCGGCTTGGTCGGCCGCCTATTCGGCCACTAGGAACCGGCGCTAGCGTCTCAGTTCCCGAACAGGCCCTTAAGCTTCTTGCCGACATCTTCGGCGCCGCTTTCGATGCCGCTGCCGATGTCCTTGGTGGCGCCGCCAAGACTCTTGGTGACACCGCTTAGGCTCTTTTCCAAGCTTTCCAGGGTCTTGCCGATGCCAAGGCCGGCGACCGCGCCGGATGCGCCTTTGGAAATGGAGGTCAGGATCTTCTCCGCCACCTCGCCGGGGGTGGCGCCTTTCTCCTTGCCGCCGATATCGCTGAGGTGGATATCGGGCAAGGGCGCCGTCATCTTCTTGCCCTCGAGGATGGCGGCACTGACATTGACGGTGCCGCCGCGAATATAAAGATTCCGGATGATCAATTTGGGACCCTCACTGTCCTTGGCGTCCTGTTCCGCCGTCTTGCCGCCGCCGAACTTGGCCATATAGGCATTCACGTTGTTCTGGATGGCATCGATGTTGTTGCCGCCCGGGCCCAGCTCATAGGTGACGTCGGGCTTGGTGATGACGATCTCCTTGATGACGACCGGATCGGAGGTGACGGTCG
>JAZFWG010000174.1:0-13330 GCA_036448135.1 Alphaproteobacteria bacterium | reverse complement strand
TTTCAGCCAATGTTTACGTTAAGGAAGTGTCAGGAAGATGCTTATCCGAGCCCTCTTGTTTCTGTACTTTGCCCTGTGGGGACTCAGCGCCCTGATCGAGCCCCTCCCCCCCACCGCCGTCTTGGCTGCGCTCTAATTTGCCTTGATCAACCGGCTCTCGCCTGCGCGCCCGGGCCCGGCCACGACCCATCCGCCCAGCCCAGCCGTCATCACGAACATTTGAAGCCCGCCCTTGGCAAACCAAGGCCAAATTCTACCTATATTCAGGCCTTATGTTGTTACCGCCGGTCAGCGGTTTCTCGGCCTATTCTGCGCTGTCTGCTTGGCAATCCCGTTCCGCGGGTGATAAAGTAATGGCCATCAATTCTTAATAGCGGGTTGAGCGGCCCCCTGGCGGTTGAAGTGAGGCCCCTCACGGACCTGGACAAGCGGATACGAACGGATATAGAAGGACCTCCCGGGAACCGGGCCTGATAACGGGGCCCAGGGAAAGGATCTGGGGCCGCCTTTTTTATCGATCGGTGGCTCAAGCCATGACCCCTAGAATGACCCACTTTTAGCAATTGCCTCATGAAATGCCATGTCCTTAAGTACGACTGAACCCTCTGAACCCTCTAAACCCGCTAAACCCGCTAAACCCGTGCGCCAGGAAATGGAATCGGTGGTGGTTCGTTTCGCCGGCGATTCCGGCGACGGCATGCAGATCACCGGGGGACAGTTTACTGAAACCACGGCGTTCGCCGGCAATGACCTGGCGACGTTCCCGGACTATCCCGCCGAGATCCGCGCGCCTCTGGGCACCACATTCGGGGTCTCCGCCTACCAGATCAATTTCGGCTCGCGGGTGATCAAGACATCGGGCGACGCACTAGATGTCCTGGTGGCGATGAATCCCGCGGCATTGACAGTTGAGCTCCATGGCCTGAAACCCGGCGGTTTGGTCATCGTCGACACCGGCGCCTTCACCGATTCGAATCTGCGCAAGGCCGGGTACGACGCCAATCCCCTGGAGGACGATACCCTCAAAGAATACCGCACATTGAAGCTGGATATCACCAAGCTCACCCTCGACGCGGTGAAAGACGCTGGCCTTTCGCGCAAGGAGGCGTTGCGCTGCAAGAACTTCTGGACCCTTGGTCTGGTCTATTGGATTTTTGCCCGCAAGCGCAAGCAGACCATTGATTGGCTGAATCAGAAGTTCGTGAAACGGCCGGAACTGGCCGAAGCCAATATTGCCGCCCTCAATGCCGGCCATGCCCTGGGCGAGACCATGGAGATGCCGGATGGTTCCGGCGGGTTCACCATCGAGCCGGCCGAGATTCCGCCCGGCCTCTACCGCACGGTGACCGGCGGCGATGGCATATCCTGGGGGATCGTCACCGGAGCGCGGTTGGCGGGCCTCGACGTCTTCTTCGGGTCCTATCCGATCACCCCGGCATCGCCGTTGCTTCACACCCTTTCCGGTCTCAAACAATATGGCGTGGTCACCTTCCAGGCCGAGGACGAGATTGCCGCCGTGTGCTCGGCCATCGGCGCGTCCTATGCCGGTTCGCTGGGGGTGACCTCGAGCTCGGGGCCGGGCATCTCCCTCAAGGGCGAAGCCATCGGCCTCGCCATCAGCACCGAATTGCCGTTGATCGTGATCAACTCGCAGCGGGCCGGCCCTTCCACCGGCATGCCGACCAAGACCGAGCAGTCGGATCTGCACCAGGCCGTGTTCGGCCGCAACGCCGATAGCCCGGTGGTGGTGATCGCGTCGCGGTCGCCGGGCGATTGCTTCTATGTCGCCATCGAAGCCGTGCGTCTTGCCACCAAATACATGACCCCGGTGATTCTCCTGACCGACGGCTATATCGCCAATGCCGCCGAACCCTGGCCAATCCCAAGTGATGAGGATTTGCCGGCGCCGTTTCCAGTGAAATTCAAGACCAACGGGGATGGCCTCAATACCCTCCATCGTGACGAAAAGACCCTGGCGCGGGCATGGCCGCTGCCGGGCACGCCGGGGCTCGAACATCGGATCGGGGGCATCGAAAAAGATTTCGAAACCGGCAATATTTCCTATGACCCGGCCAATCATCAGCGCATGACAGATCTCCGTGTCGGCAAGATCAATGGCATTGCCGACGACATTCCGCTCCAGGTTGTGGAGGACGGCGAGGATTCCGGCCGGCTTGCGGTGGTTGGCTGGGGCTCGACCTACGGCCCCATCAGCCGCGCCGTCAACAACCTGCGCGGCGAAGGCCTGGAGGTTTCCCACATCCACCTGCGCCACATATGGCCGTTGCCGAAGAACCTCGGGGATTTGCTGTCGCGCTACGATCAGGTCTTGGTGCCGGAAATGAATACCGGCCAATTGGTGACCCTGTTGCGCAGTGAATATCTGCTGCCGGTGGAAAGCTTGAGCAAGGTGTCGGGCCAGCCCTTCAAGATTTCCGAGATCCAGTCAGCCATCCGTTCCCGGTTGGAGAGTTGAAGATGACCATCGCCGAACTACCGCATAATCATGATCCCAAGGACTTCGTCACCGGCCAGGAGGTGCGCTGGTGTCCCGGCTGCGGCGATTACGCCATTCTCAAGGCGGTTCAGCGCACCCTCGCCGACATCGGCGCGGCCAAGGAAAACACCGTTTTTGTTTCCGGCATCGGTTGCGCTTCCCGTTTTCCGTATTACCTGGAGACCTATGGTTTCCATACCATTCATGGCCGGGCACCGGCTTTGGCGACGGGGATCAAACTGGCCAATCCGGCGCTCGATGTCTGGGTGGTGTGCGGCGATGGCGATGGTCTGTCGATCGGCGGCAATCATCTCATGCACGTGCTCAGGCGCAATGTCGACATGCAGATCCTGCTGTTCAACAACGAGACCTATGGGCTGACCAAGGGCCAGTATTCACCGACCTCGCGGGTCGGCACCCGCTCGCCTTCGACCCCGATGGGTTCGGTCGAGAACCCGTTGTCGGCGGCAAGTTTCGCCCTGGGCGTCGGGGCCCGCTTCGTCGCCCGTTCGGTCGATATCCTGCAGAAGGAGTTGGTCAGCGTGATACAGCGCGCCCATGACCACCATGGCGCGTCCTTCGTCGAGATCTTCCAGAACTGCATCGTCTTCAACGACAAAGCCTTCGGCCACTTCACCGCCAAGGACGTTGCCGCCGATGCCCAGATCCATGTCGTCCATGGCGAGCCGCTAATCTTCGGCAAGGAGAAGAACCGCGGCCTGCGCATCAAACCGGGCGAACTGATCCTAGAAGTCGTGACCCTTGGCGAGGACGGCATCGGCGAGGGCGATCTGCTGGTCCATGATGAAACCAACAAGACACTGGCGACCATGCTGGCGGGCTTGGAGTCGCCCCTGCCGGTAGCCCTTGGCGTTCTCTACTGTGATCCGGCGCCTAGCTATGAAGACAATGTCCTGGCCCAGGTCGAAGAAGCCAAGGCCAAGGCGAAGACAAACGACATCCACGACCTCTACCGCAGCGGTCACACTTGGACGGTTAAGTAAGGCGAGCCAGAGCAATCATTGCTGCCTCTATCGGCTTGATATCAACCGTCATTGCCTTGCCAAACAAAAAGCAGTTTCCCTTTCCCCGACGAAATAAATTGTCTTTTCGTATCCAATCAGAATAGGTAAAAAATGAAATGAGCGCGCCAGGTTCGCCGAACAACCCGTTGTGCGTGGCCATCATCGGCAGCGGCCCCAGCGGTTTCTATGCCACCGAGGCCTTGCTGCGGTCCGAATTGGCGGTCCGCGTCGATATCCTCGACCGGCTGCCCACACCCTTCGGCCTCGTCCGCGGCGGGGTCTCGCCCGATCATCCCAAGCTGAAACAGGTGAGCAAGGTCTACGATAAGACCGCCCAATCACCGGACGTGAGCTTCCTCGGCAATGTCATGGTGGGCCGCGATGTCAGTGTCGAAGAACTCAAAGCCGCCTATCACGCCATCATCTTTTCTTGCGGCGCCGAGACCGACCGCCACCTCGGCATTCCCGGCGAAGATCTGAAGGGCAGCCATACCGCCACCGAATTCGTCGGCTGGTACAACGGCCATCCCGATTACCGCGACCGCCAGTTCGATCTTTCGCAACCGGCGGCGGCGGTCATCGGCCAGGGCAATGTCGCCTTGGATGTGTGCCGGATCCTGTCCAAGACCGCCGACGAACTCAAACATACCGACATCGCCGAACATGCCCTGGACGCCCTGGCCGAAAGCGCCATCCGCGAGGTCCATGTCATCGGCCGCCGTGGCCCGGCCCAGGCCAAGTTCACCTACAAGGAACTGGCCGAACTGGGCGAACTTGCCGATTGCGACCCGGTGGTCGCCGCCGCCGATCTTGAGCTAAATGCCGCCAGCGAGGCCGAACTGGCCGAGAAGGGCAGCCGCAACATCGTCCGCAACGTCGAACTCTTCCGCGGCTTTTCGGAAATCAAAGGCGGGACCAAGTCCCGGCGCTGCATCTTTCATTTCCTCGAAAGCCCGGAGGAGATCTTGGGCCAAGACCATGTGGAAGCTATCAAACTGGCCAAGAACGCCCTCGAGGGTGAAGCCTCCCGTCAGGCGGCGCGGCCCACCGGCGAGACTGAAATCCTGGACTGCGGCCTGGTGTTCCGCAGCATCGGCTACCGTGGCATCGCCATCCCCGGCGTCCCGTTCGACGACCGCCGGGGCATATTTCCCAACCAGGACGGCCGCCTGCTTAACGGAGAAAACACCGTGCCCGGCATTTACGTCGCCGGCTGGATCAAACGGGGCCCCAGCGGCATCATCGGCACCAACAAGCCCGATGCCTTCGCCACCGTCGATGCGCTGTTGGCCGACCTGGCCCGGCTTGACACCTCCACCAAGCCCGGGGGCGCGGCAATACTGGCGATGCTGGCCGACCGTGGCGTCCGCGGCGTCAGTTACCCGGACTGGCAGAACATCGACAGCGCCGAGATCAGCCGCGGTGAGCCCAAAAGCAAGCCCCGGGAGAAGTTTACCCGCGTACCGGAGATGCTGGCGGTGCTAGACTGACGGCCGCCGGCCAAATGTGAGGCCGGTCCGGACACGACAGGGAGTTTTCGCGTGTTGAAGGCCGTGATGTTGGCTGCCGGGATCGGTTCGCGCCTTGAACGGGGCCCCAATCCGCCGCCCAAGGTCATGCTCGGTTTCGCCGGCAAGAGCCTGCTCCAGCGCCATGTGGAAATCCTCCGCCATCTGGGGGTCGACGAGCTGGTGGTGGTCACCGGCTACCGCGCCGAGGCCATCCATCGGGGCATCCACGAGGCCGGCGCCGATGGCTATGTCCGCACCATCCACAACCCGGACTTTGTCCGTGGCACTCTCTTGAGCCTGTGGACCGCGCGCAAGGAACTGATGTCGGGCGCTGACATCATCTACATGGATGCCGATGTGCTCTATGACCATAGATTGATGGCGGCGCTGCTCGAGTCTGCCCATGGCAACTGTCTGTTGATGGACCGCAATGACGCCCCGGGCGAGGATCCGGTGAAAATCTGCATCCGTGACGGCGCCATCGTCGATTTCCACAAGACGCCGCGGGAACAGCACGATCATTGGGGAGAATGGCCCGGTTTTCTGCGCATGACCCCCGATTGCGCCCGCCGCGTGGTGACCGCCATGAGCCATCATGTGGATTCCGGCCGCCTCGATGAGATGGTGGAGGAAGCCTTCCGCGACATCGTGCTCAGCGCTTCCCCCACCGATGGCTTCGGCGTCGAGGACATAACCGGTCTGCCCTGGGTCGAGATCGATTTCCCCGACGACCTGGTCCGGGCGCGCAGGGAGGTGCTGCCGGCGTTGGCGCGGTTAGATCCCTCCAGGGCGCGAACCGGATGACGGGGCCGCCGTGGGACCAGCGGCTGGCGCGGTGGCTGGTCAGGCCGCTGGCGCGCACGCCGATCCATCCCAACCATTTGACCTGGGCCAGCCTGGCCGTCGGCTTGGCGGCGGCGGCCCTGTTCGCCCAGGGCGACGCTTTGTACGCCAATTGGGGGGCGGTGGCCTTCATGACCGCGGCGTTCATGGACCACACCGACGGCGAATTGGCGCGCATGACCGGCAAGACCAGCCGTTTCGGCCATTATCTCGATCTGGTTTGCGCCGCCATCACCTATACCGCGCTGTTCGCCGGCATCGGCCTTGGCCTGGCCCAGGGCGCCATGGGACGCGAGGCGGCGGTGTTGGGTGTGGTCGCCGGCGTCAGCGTCGCCGCCATCTTCACCGCCCGGCTCTACATTGAAGAGCGCTTCGGCGGGGATACCGCCCATCAGCCCAACTTCGCCGGCTTCGAGCCCGAGGATGTGCTCTACCTGATCGGTCCCATCACCTGGTTCGGGGGGCTCGAACCCTTCCTCATCGCCGCCGCCATCGGCGCGCCTGCGTTCCTTTTGGTGGTATTTTGGCAGATCGGGAGGTTTATCCTCCGCCAGGGAGGAGAGCGGCCTTGAGGACGGCGCGGTCATGACCGCCTTGGTCACCGGCGCCACCGGCTTCGTCGGCTCGGCGGTGCTGCGCCATCTCATCGATCACGGCTGGCAGACCCGCGCCCTGGTGCGGCCCAAGGGCAACCGGAGCAATCTCGACGGCTTGGATGTGGAGATCGTCGAAGGCGATTTGCTCGACCCTGGATCCCTCGCCCGCGCCATTGACGGCTGCGAGGCATTGTTCCACGTCGCCGCCAATTACCGTTTGTGGGTGCCCGATCCCGCAAGCATTTATCAGGTCAATGTGGAGGGCACCAAAAGCCTGATGGCAGCGGCCTTGGCCGCCGGTGTCGAGCGCATCGTCTACACCAGTTCCGTTGCCACCTTGGGGCTTAAGGGCGATGCCTCGCCCGCCGATGAGGACACCCCGGTCGGCTTTGAAGACATGATCGGGCATTACAAGCGCTCGAAATTCCTCGCCGAGGCTATGGTGCGCGACATGGTCGAGGATCAGGATTTGCCGGCGGTGATTGTCAACCCGTCGACGCCGGCCGGCCCCCGGGATGTCCGTCCCACGCCCACTGGCCGGATGATCGTCGAAGCCGCCTCGGGGCGCATCCCCGCCTTCGTGCAAACCGGGCTCAACATCGTCCATGTCGACGATGTCGCGGCCGGCCACCTTGCCGCCTATGACTTAGGCGTGATCGGCGAACGCTATATCCTTGGCGGCGAGAATCTCAGCCTCGAGGACATCCTCGGGCGCATCGCGGCTCTCTGCGGCCGCCGGGCGCCCACCATCAAGCTGCCGCACAATCTGGTGCTGCCGGTGGCCTATGTGGCCGAGGCCTGGGCGCGGCTCACCCGCGGCGGCGAGCCTTTTGTCACCGTCGACGGTGTGCGCCTGGCCAGGAAGTGGATGTTCTTCACCAGCGCCAAGGCCGAGCGCGAACTCTGTTATGAGCCGCTGTCGACGGAAGTCGCCCTTGGTGATGCCGTCGAATGGTTTACCGCCAACGGCTATCTCGGCTGATCCTCGCCCTCGCCCAGGGGCGCCTGGGATGAATAGCGCCAGCCCAAGGCGAAACCCCACAGGATCCAGACAATCTCCCTGAGACGCCTGATCAGCGCCACCGCCAGCCCCAGGGCCGGCTGCCCGGTGATGGCGCCGCACAGCAACAGGAACGCGCCCTCCTGGGCGCCGATGCTGGCGGGAATGAAGAAGGTGGCGGCGCGCACCAGCTGTGCCCCGGCTTCGATGATCCAGGCCTCGGCGATGGTGACCGGCCGGTCGAGGAACCACAGGGTGGCGTAAAGCTCGGCCGTCCCCACCATCCAGTTGACCAAGGCAAGCGCAAAAGCGGCGGCAAAGCGTAAGCGGTGGCCGGCATAGAAGTTGATCAGCCGGTCTTCCAGCTCGTGGATGTGGCCGAGCGTGCGGTCGAGCCAGGCACCCAGGCGGCCCCGGGCGAGCCAGCGCCCGGTCGCCGACGAGACCTTGAAGCGCTGGACCAGGAAAAACAGCACGATGCCGATGCCAAGTGCTGCGAGGCCAATCCCGGCGCTGGCGGTGTAGCCCGCCGGCAATTGCGCCGAGCCCGTCATCAGGCCGAAGCCGACCGCCAGGAACGCCACCAGGGCCAATAGGTTGGTGGTCCGCGCCAGCACCAAGGAGGCCACCGATTCGCCGTAGGCCATGCCGTAATGGCGGTGTAACAACATCGCCTTGACCGGCTCGCCCCCCATTGTCGCAAAGGGTGTGGCGCTGTTCACGGCCTCGCCGACCATGCGCACCTTCCACAGATGCACGCCCCAGCTGCCGCCGAAGCCGAGGGTCAGGAAGGTCAGCTGCCATGACAGGCTATCGATCAGGAAGGCGAGAAAATAGATCGCCAGCACCACTCCCAGCCCCCAGCCCAGTTTCCGGCTGTGGGTCCACACCTCCATGAGATCGGTTTGGGTGACGACCCAGACCAGGAGGGCGAGGCCGAGAAGCAAGTAAATCAGCCTGAAATAATTCATCCCTGATCCCGCAGGCTTTGCCCGCGCCATCGCTGCAATGGCCGCGGAATGAGTGGATGTGGCCCCATGGCGCCCAGGCTGGGCTCGGGCAGGAGGTCCCGGTCAGTTATTGGGCTTCCATGCCTTCACACGGCGTTCGGCGGCGGCGACGTTGTCCGCCGTCATCGCGGCGGCCAAGGTGGCGCGAAACCTGGCGGCGGCCTCGCGGGTGCTTCCCTTGGCGTGGCTCATCGCCAGGCTGGCCCACATATAGGCGGTAATCAGATCCTGGGGGACGGCGCGCCCGGTGGCATACATGAAGGCAAGATTGGCCTGGGCCTGGGCGTGAATCTGGTGGGCAGCCTTTGAGTACCAGATCAGCGCCTGGATGTCGTTTTTGGCTACACCGCGGCCGTTGGCATAGATGAGGCCGAGATTGAACTGGGCGGCGCTGTCGCCCTGGTTCGCCAAGGGCGTGAATTCACGCACCGCGGTGGCCCAAGCGCCTTTGTTGGCGGCCTCGACGCCGGCCTTGAAATCGGCCACGGCGGGGCCGGCGAGGCCAGCCAAGAGGACAACAACTGGAAACAGCCTTCTCATGGGCCGTATTCTGCCCGCCCGCGGGCCCAAGCACAATATCAGAGGTCAAGTTTCGCCACGAAGGCGGACAAGGCGTCCTCGGCGGCGCGGCGCCGCGCCTGGGCCTTGTCGATGTTGTCCATCAGCCCTTCCAGGCGGTTTTCCTGGGCGTTGAGCTTTTCCAGATAGCGCTTGTAGATGTTGCTGCGGTTGGGTACCCGGCGCATGTTTTCGCGGATGCGCGACTGGTCGCGGACGATCGATTTGTGGTCCTTTTCCAGTTTGGCCAACCGTTGCTTGTGGCCATCGATCTCCCGCATCATTTTGGCCATGCGGGCGAAGGCCTGGCGCACGGCGCGGCTGAGCCCGGCCTCGCGCGCGAACACGGCGATGCGTGCGAGGCTGAGGGTCGAGATTTTCATGGTTTCCGCAAGCGGCCTGGCGAGGGTGACCGTGATCACCTTTTTCTCAGCCTTCCCGAGCCCGACCTCGATGCGGTAGTGGTCCTTGGTGATCTCGACCTCGCCCTTGCCGGGGTTGGTGAGCTTCCAGCCGGCGCGGCGCGGGTGCTCGATCAACAGGGTCCGGGGCTCGCGGGCCGGGGCCTTCAAGCGGTAGGTGGTGATTTGCCGGCGCTCTATGGTGCGGTGGAAGACGCCACGGTTGATCGAGCCCTTGATCACGGTGCGGGTCCGTTCGATCTTGCGGTCGATTTGGGTCTTCTGATCCAGGGCGAAGCTCACCAGCCGTTTCTCGCCGGCGGGCAGGGTGCGGAGTTGGGCGTCGCCCACATAGCTGACGGCGCCAGACTTGGCGTCGCGCTCGAAGATGGTCAGCACGCCGGGCGGCAGGCCCGAGGCGCCGTCGTTGGTCAACCGCACCGCCGCCAAGGGATGGCTGGCGTGGGTCCCCGGCTGGTAAAGCGCCAGGCGTTTCGCCGGAACGGCGCGGTCGATGATGGGGATGACCAGGGAATCGCCTGACTTGACCGAGAGCGCCACGGGCACCCGGAACAGCACCTGGGTCGCCGATTCGGTGGTTTGGGCGATGGCGGCGGGGGGTGCCATGCGGGCTGGCGCCGCCGGGCGGCGGCGGTCCATTTCCTTGGCAACATCCGCCATGCTCCCTATCATGGAAGCGCCCGGTGTTGGCTTGGGCGCCTTTGACCGCCGCCCGCTTCTGAAGGATTTTGCCTGGCGGCGTGACCGGAATTCGCTCTTGGCACGCCGTTTCGCCACTTCACCCCCGACGATGCCGGTGTCCGGGCGCGGCAGGATGCGGCCCAACACCTCGACCGGCACATAGGGTCGGTTGACGTAATAGCTGGTGTATAGCGCCTGGCGGAAAGTCACCTGATTTCCGGACACCAGGGACAGTTCCACGTCGGTCCAGTCCCGGCCGGTGGCGTTCTCGACCACCGCCCAACCGTGCAGCCGGCCCTTGTCCTTGCCGCTCTCCTGATCGAGGGTCATGCGGTAGGACGCCTTCCACAGTGGCACCGCGACCACATAGGCGACACGCACGGTGCGCCGGCCTTTGCCCTTGAGGGCGATCTTGAGGGTGCGCTTGTCGCGGACCCGGTGGGCGGCGATATCTCCGAGGGCGCGGTTGAGCTGTTGGCGCAGGATGGGATCGTCGAATTGCAGGGTCTCCGCCTCCTCGACGATGAATTGCTGTACCCCGGCGGCGGTGAGCAGGCTGGCCCGGTGGCGGGTGACGGTGCCGCGGCCGTCGCCCAGTTTGACGGTTTCCGCCACCACCTTGATGATGCGCCCTTGCATCTTGCGGTGCGCCACCACCGTTACACGGGCACCCTGCAGCGCGTTCAACAGCGCCGCCGGCGAGTTCAGGGCCTGGCGTCCGAAGGGCAAATCGCGGAAGGATTGTTTCAAGGGCTCGCGGCCGGGCAGGCTGATGGCGCCGACACTGCCCTTGTCGTCATAGACCACGATGCTTTTGAGCACGTCGTCGACCTGGTCGAGCCGGACCACGAGATCAAGCTCGGCGTTGCCATCGACCACGGCAACATGTTCGAAATAGCCGACCCCGCCGGTGAACAACATGATCCGCTTTAAGGGCAGTTGATGATTCGCCGCCGGGGCGGAGGGTGTCCCCCAGCCGAAAATCAGGAACACGGATAGTGAAACCAGCAATGGAATGTTGCGCGGCATCTCGGTTTCCTCACTTCGTCGTCATCATTGGAGCCAAGCTGCAACCATGATATGCAAGATCATGTCAACAAAATGGCCATGGTAATGGTGGATTTGGCAAGAATATTAATCGTGGTGGCGGCCCTTACGCTGGGCGCCCCCGGTGCGGCTCTACTGGCCCAAGGGTCTTTGGTTCCCGAAAGCGCCGACATCCCAAGCAATCCCGGGCCCAAAGCCGCCAAGCCGCCACTCAAAGCGGAACCCGAACCCGCAACTCCCTTAGCGACACCGAAGGTGCAGTCCGAAGCCGCCCCGCCCGAAGCCATACCCAAGGCGGCGCGTGGGCCGGCGGGGAAACCGGGTCCGCAAGGTCCGCAAGGGCTCCGGGGTGGAATCGGCCCCCAAGGCCCCCAGGGCGCCATCGGCCCCCAAGGTCCCCAGGGCGCTATCGGGCCTCAAGGATCCCAGGGGGCCCAAGGGGCAACCGGTCCGCTTGGCCCACGGGGTGAAACCGGTCCCCGGGGCCCGCAAGGTGAGAAGGGCGAGACCGGTGACCCTGGACACCAGGGCCCCCAGGGCGCCGTCGGGCCCCAGGGTCCACAAGGCGCAAAGGGCGAGACGGGCGGCCGTGGCTCTCGTGGCCCCCGCGGTGCCGGTGGCGAGCGCGGCCCCCGTGGCAAGCGCGGCAAAGCCGGCGCGGTGGTCATGCGGCTTATCGGCAACTCGACGGTAACCCGGTCGGTGGAGCCGGGATCCCTGGCCAAGGGCTTCATCGCCTTCTGTCCCGCTGGATGGACGGCGACGGGCGGCGGTTTTGACGTGTCCGACCCGGAAACCGGGGGAGAAAACGGCATCAAGGTCGTTTTATCGCAACCTTTCCCTCCGGGCCACACCATGGTACCCAGGGGCTGGCAGGTGCGGGTGCTCAACACCACCGGGGATGCGCAACAACTGAGAATCTGGGCGATTTGCGCCGATACGCGACCTCTGAAATGACCGGCAACGGGCCTTGTTAATTTTTTGGAAAGAGGTTTTGGCCAACTATCGCCGTAATATAATCGTGGCGATAATTTGAGGTGATCATGATGAGCGTAAAATCACTTGCCGCCCTTGGGGTTATGGCGTTTGGACTTGCGGCCTGTTCGTCGTTGAACCAGTACCTCTTCGTGGCGACAACGCCGCCCGATGCCGCATGTTCCCTTTCGCGCGCGGGCAAGGTGGTGGGCGAGGTCAGCTCCACCCCCGGCGGGATGGTCGTCGGCAAGTCCAAGAAAGACATCGTCATGGTTTGCCGCAAGCAAGGTTACGCGGACATCAGGGTCATCGTGCCCTCGCACCAGCGCAAGGCAACCCTCGAGAATGTCGCCGCCACCGGTGGCGTCGGCTGGATCATCGATTCCGAGCTCGGGACCAACAATGAATACAGCGATCGAATCACGGTGACCCTGCAACGCCTGGAGGGTCCGCCGCCGCCGCCGGCGGTATGGCATACCGTCACCGATATGATCATCGCTTACAAAAACCATGGCGGCGCGGGAGACGCAAATTTCATGCCGACATCGATCCGCTTGAAGCTTGTGGACGAGCGCGCCGGCTGGGGTCATTTCGAATACAAAACCCTGGATGGCAACCGGCATCGGGTCTGGATCGCCATGAATTCGGTACAGGAGTCACGGTAACACCGTTATTTCCCCATCCCATCGCGAGACCTGACAGGGCCATGCGAAAAGGAACGATTACGGCAAGTAAGGGTTCGCGGCGCTGGCGCCATGGCCGTGGGTGCATCGTCCTTGCCGCGGGCGTGATGTTCGCCGTCCTCGGGCTTGCTCCGCCGGTTCATGGCGACAGTCATGTTGGCGGTGAGCAAACTGACGCCGCCAAGACCGCTGATGACGTTTCCGCCGATGGCGAGGATGGCGCTGGCGCCAAGGGTTCGCCGCCGGGCGACGCCGAGCAGCCGAAACTCGATATGGCAAGCCTGGAAAAGAAATTGCGGGCGACACCGGCCATCGGTTTTTTCACCAAACTGGAACTTAAGGGCCAGGTCGACGATTTGATTGAACATTTCCGTGCCTACCATGACCAGGATGGCTCCTTGACCCTCGGCGGACTGCGTCAGCGTGTTAATTTGTTGCTGCTCAAGGTGCTGACCTTGTTGCAGGATTCCGATCCCGGCCTG
>JAZFWG010000173.1:0-2089 GCA_036448135.1 Alphaproteobacteria bacterium | reverse complement strand
CCAGCCCCTTGACCATGTTGGCGCGGGACGCAAACGCGATCATCACCAGCCCGAACGCCACCAGCCAGAAGAATTCCGGCGGGCCGAAGGCGAACACGATGGGCTTGATGACGGGCAGCAGCGCCAGCGTCACCACCGCGCCGGCCAGCGAGCCCACCAGACACGAGGTCGCCGAGACGGCGACGGCGCGCGCGCCCTCGCCGCGCTGGGCCATGGGATAGCCGTCGAAGCAGGTCGCCGCGTTGGGCGGCGTTCCCGGCGTGTTCTGGAGAATGGCCGGCACCGAGCCGCCGAAGGTGACGCTGCTCATGATGCCGGCATAGAGGAACATGGCGAGCATGGGGTCCATGCCGAAGGTGAACGGCAGCACCACCGAGAGCGCGACGATGCTGCCCAGCCCGGGCAGCGCGCCGAAGGTGGTGCCTATGACGACCCCCAGCATCAGCATGGCCAATGCCAGGGGATCGGCCAGCCGCGTGGCCGCAAGCGCCATCGACTCGAACATTCGTATACTCTTGAAAAGCCGCCGGGCTGAAATCCAGCCCGGCGGCGGTTACGCGTACGATTTACGGTTACATCTTGCCGGTGGCCTTATCCACCATTGGCTTCAGGTCCTGGAAGATCTTGGCTTTGGTATCGAGCCCCTTCCAGGTTCCTTCCGGCCCCTGCGGGTTCAGGTAAAACCCTGTTTTGGTGGCCCAAGCCGCGAAGTCCTTGTCCTTCACCGCCCGGATGGCGGCGGCGCGGAGCACCTTCAGCCGGCTCTCCGGCGTGCCGGGCGGCGCGGTGATGACCCGGGGCGCCCCCAGATTGGTCAGCTTGGTGTAGCCCAGCTCGCCGGCGCTCACCACGTCGGGGAAGAACCGGTCGCGCTTGGGCCCGAAGAACATCAGCGGCCGCAGATCGTCCTGGACCCCCCTGAAATGAATCGCACCGCCGACCCCGGCTTCGGCGTCGCCCTTGGCCACCGCGAGCGCGCCGTCGGCCAGCTTTTTGTATCCCAGCACGAACTTGACCGGGAACCCGACCGTGGCGCCGAGCGCATTGGCCTGGACCCAGGTGATGGCGCCGATGCCGGTGCTGGCGAACTTGATCGCCTTGCCCGCGTTCTTCAGGTCCGCGAGCGACCGGTAGGGCAGTTTCTTGTTGACGAATATGTAGAACTGACTCGCGGCAATCTGGTAGATGATCGCCACCTTGCGAATGTCGATGGTGGGCTTCTTGCCGCGCAGGTAGATGTCCGAAAGGAACGGCACGAAGTGTGTCCAGCCGATGGTGTAGCCGTCGGGCTTGGACTTGTAGATCCGGATGCCGCCGCGCCGCCCGCCGGAACCCGGCAATGGCTTGACCACGATCGAGACCTTCAGTTCCTTCTCCCAGCGCTGGCCCAGCTTGCGGGCAAGGGCGGCGAAGCTGCTGCCGGCGCCGAACGGCACGATGAAGGTGATCGGCTTGTCCGGATAGACGGCGTGGGCCGGTTGCGGCAGAGCGATTGCCACGGCGCCGACCACCAGCGCCGCGAACACAAATCCTGATGCTTTCATATCTTGTCTCCCTGTTTTACGATTTCGATGGATCGCTAATTCCGAAGGCTACCCCATAACATTCGGCGACATCAAGAAAGCTTGAGCAGCTTGCGCGTGTTGTCCGAATAGATGCGGGCGCGCTCGGCCTCCGAAACGGCGAGCGAATCGACGGCATCGATGGTGCCGGCGATGAGATGCCGGCCGCCCGCGGTGTCGAACGGGGCATCGGACGCGAACAGGCAGTGGTCGGTGCCGAAAAATTCATGTCCGCAAACCGTTGCCGCGGTTGATCCGTTGAGCGCGGTGTCGGCATAGAGCATGCGGAAATACGCGATCGGCTGCTGCTTCAGCCCGGCGCGTTCGGCGAGCGGGTTGCGGTCGGCGTCGCCCTCGAATATCTGCTCGAAGCCGAGCGTGATCTTGTCGGCGAAGAACGGGATCATGCCGCCCATATGGTGGGTGATGATGTTGATCCCGGGAAGGCGGTCGAACAGGCCGGAAAAGATCAGCCGCGCCATGCAGGCGCTGGTCTCGTAGGGCCAGCCGAAGGTGAACCAGATCTC
>JAZFWG010000172.1:0-2001 GCA_036448135.1 Alphaproteobacteria bacterium | reverse complement strand
TATCCTTGGCGCGGGTCTTGATCTTGCCAGGCCCCGATCCCGCCGGGAACAGTTTCAAAAACTTAGGCATGTTTACCCGAATTTTTGCAGCCGCAGCAGCATCCGCTGGGCCAGCCGTACCCGCTTTCACCGACTTCATGATCTTCCTGATATTCGGCTTATTGATATTCTTCATATGGTTTTTTCGTTCTTTAATCACCGTGGCCGTATCCTGAGCAGTCACGGTCGTGCTTACGCTCACACCCAGGACCATCGCCGCGGTGGCGCAGGCCATCCCTGTTAGAAGCCATTTTTTCATAAAAAGCCTCCTCAAATTGGTGCGTGGCAGTGAAGGTGCCCAAGCCCTCGCGGCTGGTGGGCCTCCAAAAAAGGAGCTTGCCGAAGCTTGATCCCCGTGGCAAGGCCAAATTGTTGCATAAGCCCTTATGAAATAATTGTTATTTGGGCGGGTCCATGTCCAACTTGCAATCGCGGTGGGCCACGCTATAACCCGGCTGGCTTCAATCGAAAGGCATCCATGGCGGCAATCCAATCCATTTGCGTTTTCTGCGGATCCCGGGTGGGCACCGATCCGGCCCATAAGCGCCTAGCCGGCGAACTCGGCACCCTGCTGGGGGCTGGCGGCATCGATCTGGTCTATGGCGGCGGCGGTATCGGGCTCATGGGGGTCATCGCCGATGCGGCGCTCGCCGCCGGCGGCCGGGTCATCGGCGTCATCCCAAAGTCCCTTTCAGGCGTCGAGATCGCCCACCAGGCCCTCACCGAGCTGGTCGTGGTCGACGGCATGGACCAGCGGAAATCGGCCATGATCGGCCGCGCCGACGGCTTCGCCATCCTGCCCGGCGGCCTTGGCACCCTGGACGAGGCCTTCGAGGTCATCACCTGGAAGCAGCTCGGCTTCCATGACAAACCCATCATCGTGTTGGATGGGGATGGCTACTGGGCCCCGTTCCTGGCCCTGGTGGATCACACCATCGCCCAGGGCTTCACCCAGCCCGAGGCGGCGGCGCTGTTCCAAGTGGTGGACAGTGTGGACGGCATCCTGGCGGCCCTCCAGGGAGCGCCGGAACGACCCTGATCGCCGCCAGCCACATCTTGCGCTCGGTGGCAAGGATGGTATGTTGCGCCGGCGAAATCGCGGCAAATTTCATAAGAGAATTCTGGAGAACATTGGATGGCAAAGATTAAGGTCGCCAACCCCGTCATTGAGATCGACGGCGACGAGATGGCGCGGATCATGTGGGCGTTCATCAAGGAAAAGCTGATCCTGCCCTATCTCGATATCGACCTCAAATATTACGACCTCGGCATCGAGAAGCGCGACGAAACCAACGACCAGATCACCATCGACGCCGCCGAGGCCATCAAGCAGCACCGGGTCGGCGTCAAATGCGCCACCATCACCCCCGACGAAGGCCGGGTCGAGGAGTTCGGCCTCAAGGCCATGTACCGCTCGCCCAACGGCACCATCCGCAACATCCTCAACGGCACCGTGTTCCGCGAGCCCATCATCTGCAAGAACGTGCCGCGGCTGGTGCCGGGCTGGACCAAGCCCATCGTCATCGGCCGCCACGCCTACGGCGACCAGTACCGCGCCACCGATTTCCTGGTCCCGGGCAAGGGCAAGCTCTATCTCGAATTCGTCCCCGAGGGCGGCGGCGAGACCATCAAGCGCGAGGTCTTCGACTTCCCGGACTCGGGCATGGCCATGAGCATGTACAACCTCGACGAATCGGTCCGCGGTTTCGCGCGTTCGTGTTTCAACTATGCGCTGCGCCGGAAATATCCGGTCTATCTCTCGACCAAGAACACCATCCTCAAGGTCTATGACGGCCGCTTCAAGGACATCTTCCAGGACATCTACGACCGCGAGTTCAAGAAGGAATTCGAGGCCAAGGGCCTGACCTACGAGCACCGCCTGATCGACGACATGGTGGCCTCGGCGCTGAAATGGTCCGGCGGCTATGTCTGGGCCTGTAAGAACTATGACGGCGACGTACA
>JAZFWG010000171.1:0-3060 GCA_036448135.1 Alphaproteobacteria bacterium | reverse complement strand
TTGCCGCGGAGCGTGTTGATCTCGCCGTTGTGGGCGAGCATGCGGAAAGGCTGGGCCAGGCGCCAATTGGGGAAGGTGTTGGTGGAATAGCGTTGATGGATGATGGCGAAGGACGAGACGAAACGCTCATCCAGCAAATCGGGATAGAACGCGGTCACCTGCTCGGCCAGGAACAGGCCCTTGTAGATCACCGAGCGGCAACTCAGTGAACAGATGTAGAAATCGTTGATGTGTTCATCGAGGACGCGTTTTTCGATGCGGCGGCGGATGATGAAAAGATCGAGATCGAACTGGGCGGCGGTAACCCCGGGGTTCGACGCGATCATGATCTGCTCGATCTCGGGCCGGGTGGCGTTGGCCTTCTCGCCGATCACCGCGACGTCGACCGGGACCTGACGCCAGCCCTAGATGGAATAGCCGAAGCGCAGGGTCTCGGGCTCGACGATGCAGCGGCCGCGCTCCTGGCCGGCGAAGTCGGTCTTGGGCAGGAACACCATCCCCACCGCGAGTCGGCCCGGACCCGGTTCGTGACCGGTGCGGGCGATGTGCTCGCGGAAGAAGTCCTGGGGGATTTCCACATGGATGCCGGCGCCGTCGCCGGTCTTGCCGTCGGCATCGACGGCGCCGCGGTGCCACAATGCCTTCAAGGCGTTGATGCCGGCAACCACCACTTCCCGGCGCGGCTTGCCGTCGATGGCGGCAACCAGGCCGACACCGCAGGCATCGTGCTCTTGCTCCGGGGCGTAGGTGCCCGCCGCTTCGAGTCTTTGGGCGTTGGCGCGCCATTCACTGATGAAGCGTTCGCCGGCATCCCCGGTGGGGGTGATGTTCTTACGACTCATGATGCCTGCACCAGGGTTGAGATGTCGGCGCCGGTGCGCGCGCCGGTCGCGGCGGCTTGCAGAAAGCCATGGATGGATTCGGCGGCATCGCGGCCGTCGCGGATCGCCCACACCACCAGCGACGCGCCGCGCACGATATCGCCGACCGCGAACACGCCGTCCATGGTGGTCATCATGGTCGCGTATTTGATCTTGAGGGTCCCCCAGCGGGTGACGCCGAGATCATTGGTGCCGAACATGGTGGGGACGTCATCGGGATCGAAACCCAGGGCCTTGATCACCATGTCGGCGTCGACGGTGAAGCTCGATCCATCGATGGGCTGGGGAGTCTGGCGCCCCGTGGCGTCGGGAACGCCGAGATGGATGCGGATGGCGCGCACGCCGGACACCACGCCGTTACCTAACATCGCCTCGGGCGAGGCGAGCCAGACGAATTGGACGCCCTCCTCTTCCGCATGTTTAACCTCGCGCATGGACCCCGGCATGTTGGTGCGGTCGCGGCGGTAGAGGCACTTGACCGACTTGGCGCCCTGGCGTACCGCCGTGCGCACGCAGTCCATGGCGGTATCGCCACCACCGATGATGACGACGTTCTTGCCGGCGCCATCGAGGGTGCCATTGTCGAAATCGGCAACCGCGTCACCCAATCCCTTGCGGTTGGCCGCGGTGAGATAGGGCATGGCATCGAAGATATTGCCGAGGCCGGCGCCGGGCATGGCGAAATCGCGGGCCTGGTAAACCCCGGTGGCGATGAGTACGGCGTCGTGGCGTTCGTGGAGCTCCTGCAGGGTGGCGTCGCGCCCGATCTCGAAATTGAGCCGGAATTCGACGCCGCTATCGACCAACAGCTTGCCGCGGCGCTCGACGATGTCTTTTTCCAGCTTGAAATTGGGAATGCCGTAGATCAGAAGGCCGCCGATGCGGTCATAGCGGTCATAAATCGTGACCCGGTAACCCTTGCGGCGCAGCTGTTCGGCGGCGGTCATGCCGCCGGGGCCAGCGCCGATGATCCCCACCGATTGGTCGCGTTCTCTGAGCGGCACCACGGGCTTGATCCAGCCTTTTTCCCAGGCGGTGTCGGTGATGTATTTTTCAACCGAGCCGATGGTCACCGTGGTGTGGCCCGATTGCTCGAGCACGCAGTTGCCCTCGCACAGGCGGTCCTGGGGGCAGATGCGCCCGCAGATTTCCGGGAAGTTGTTGGTGGCGGCCGAGATTTCATAGGCCTCTTCGAGTCGGCCCTCGGCGGTGAGCATGAGCCAATCGGGGATGTTGTTCTGGACCGGACAATGGATTTGGCAGAACGGAATGCCACACTGGGAACAGCGCGAGGCCTGGGCCGCGGCCAAATCAGGCTGAAATTCGCTGTAGATCTCGTTGAAATCCGATTGCCGCTCCACCGCGTCACGCTTGTCGGGCATGCGGTTATCGATGGCGGTGAATTTCATCATCCGTGGCGGCATGATCGACCCATCGGCAGTTTTGTTCGGGGCGTTTTTGGTTTTTTCGGCGACCGGGAATGCCCGTTTCCCGCCCGCAGATACGGTGACGCTGAAAGCCTGGCCACACTCACAAAACTCGGAAATTCAACTGTTGCCATGGGACCCGCCGGCTAATGCCCTCGAGCCGTCATGGCGGCTGATAAGCAGTACAAAGCTTCTCTGGAGGGGGTTTTGTTATGCTGCCCCGCCCCCGTTAGCGTTAACGCAGGACCTGATATACACGAAGATAGACTGGAATGCGAGTAAATTCGCACATTTAAGACAGCTATATTGTCCTAATGCTGGAGGGAACGCCTGGATTCTTAACTGAGATGCCCAGTTGACAGCTGTCTTTCGGTCATTATAGAGCCGAATTAGGACTATTTCTTTCCTTGGGTCTCGGAATCCCCGGTGTTATAAGCGGCGGCGAACAATATATGTGGGCTGGCTTGACCCTAATACACATCATCGTCCTTGCCATGGTGCAGGGAATCACCGAATTCCTCCCCATCAGCTCTTCCGCCCATCTGATCCTGGTTCCCATCATCACCGACTGGCGCGACCAGGGCCTGATGATCGATGTCGCCGTCCATGTCGGGACCCTGGCCGCGGTGATGGTCTATTTCTGGCGCGAATGCTGGTCGATGGCGCTGGGCATGTTCAATTTGTTGCGGTTGCGCGGCACCCGTGAGGGACGCCTGGTGCTCTATATCGCACTCGCGACCCTGCCGATTATC
>JAZFWG010000170.1:0-10189 GCA_036448135.1 Alphaproteobacteria bacterium | reverse complement strand
GGTGGCCTCAGGCCGCGCATCGTGTCGCACCACCGCGGCGCCGGCAATTCCTCGCCCATGTATGTCTACCGCTGGGAGGAAACCCAGGCCTTATTGGACGACCTCCGGGATCACGACGGCAGCCCCTATGACGGCATCCTAGTCGAATATATCGATCCGGTGACCGGCCGGGCGCCCTATATCACCATGACGTTTTTCGCCCAATTGCTGCGCCCGGGAGAGCGCACCCTGGCCCAGCGCCAGACCGCCAGCCTGATTTTCACCGTGTTCCGAGGCACGGGCCAAACGCAAATCGGTGGCCAAAGTTTCGACTGGGAGCCGTTCGACACCTTCTGCGTGCCCGGCGGCGAATGGTTCGAACATGTGAACAATGACGGCGACGCCATCCTGTTCGTTTCCAGCGACGAACCGGCTTTGCGGGCACTTGGGTTCTTTAAGCGCCGGGGCCGGACCGAAGCGGGCGAAGACGTGGTTTTGCGCTAACATCGGCAAAGTAGGAGAACACATGCCTAACCAATCGATCGAATTCACCGCCGCCGACGGCGGCGCCATCCCCACCGAGCTTTTCGTCCCCGCAAGCGGGTCCGGGCCCGGCATCATCTTGGTGCCGGCGATCTTCGGCGTCGCCCCTGATGTTCGCGACATCGCGGAATTCTATGCCGCCAAGGGCTATACCGTCGCCGCGCCGGATATGTTCTGGCGCACCGTCCCCGGCCCGCTCGGCCGTGACGAGGACGACCGCAACAAGGCGCAGGGCCGCTACAAGAATTTCGATGTCGACCAGGGCGTCCGCGACCTCGGCGATGTCATGGCGGGCCTGAAGGCGAGCGATGTTTGTACCGGCAAGGCCGCGGTGATGGGGTTCTGTTTCGGCGGGCGCTACGCCTTCCTGGCGGCGACGCGGCTCGATCCCGATGCCGCGATCTCGTTCCACGGCACCTATATCGGCTCCCATACCGATGAGGCCGGCAAGGTGGAATGCCCGATGACGCTGCATTTCGGCGGCGTCGACCCCCAGGTGCCCATGGACGAGGTGGAGAGCATCCAGGCAGCACTGGCCGGCAAGGACAATGTGGAGATTGTGGTCTATCCCGACTGCGCCCACGGCTTCACCGGCAAGGGCCGGCCGTCCTACAACCAGGCCGCCGACGAGAACGGCACAGCCTGCGCCCTTCGGGTGCTGGCGGCCATGTAGGGCAGGGGAGGCCATGAAGGGCCGGGCGGGGGCGATATTTCGTTTTGGTATCGTCCCAGGCTTTAGTATCCTGGCCATATGTTATAGTCCGTCGGTATCCGGCTGGCCTTGTTAAGCGACCACCTAGACCTAGAGAGGAAGATAGATGGCCTCAGTCATGAAAATTTCCGATCATGTCGATCTCGACAACCTGGACCGGCCGCGCAGGCGCATCCTGCTGTCCAAGGAAAAGGATCTGCTGATCGCGCTCAACGCCTATCAGCCGGGCGCCAACAACGAATTCCATTATCACGCCGGATCGAGCCAATCCTTCCTGGTGATAAAGGGCGAGTTGACTATACGCACCATGGAAAAGGAAGATGGCCCTGTCACCGAAAGCGTGCTGGTCGAAGGTGACTGCGTTCTCGTCGCCAATGGCGAGTACTATCAGCTCGACAACCACACCGACGCTCCGGCGCTGATTTACCAGGTCAAGCATCCCGGTGACCGCATCGTGGTTCTGGGCAAGGGCGCGCTCAACAACAAGGACTATTTCACCCCCGACCGCCAGGCGGAAAAGGTGCTCTAGGGGTATTGCCCAATCGGAAATATGGCTCCGGTCTCCGGGGCCATTTTTTTGGTCCGTGGTTTTGCCCCCCTCAGCCGATATGGGCTTTGAGGAATTCGAGGGTGCGCCGCCTCGCCAGTTCCGCCGAGGCCTGAACGAAGCGATCGCGGTCTTCGTTGTCGAAGCCGTGTGGCGTCTTGGGGTAGAGATGGAAGGGAATATCGGGCTGCGCCGCGCGGAAGGCGGCGCGCTCGTCGGCGGTAATGGTCCGGTCCTCCTCACCGATGTGGATAAGGGTCGGGCAATTCGCCTGTTCCCCGGCGAAGTCGGCGATCTCGGAGCCGTAATAGGATACCGCGCAGTCGAAATGTTTGCGGCAGGCCGCCAGCCACGCCATGGTGCCGCCCCAGCAAAAACCGACCAACGCCACCTTGCCCGCCGGCCTGGCGACCGCCACCGCGCTTTCGAGATCATCAAGGGCGTCGTCCCATTCGACCTTGAGGGATAAAGTCTTCGCGCGCTCATGCCCCTCGGGCGAATACTTACAAGCGACGCTTTTTTCGATGCGGTCATAGAGCGCGGGAGCGACGGTCAAATATCCGGCCGCCGCGAAGCGGTCACAGACGCGGCGCAAATAGCCGGTTATGCCATACATTTCCTGGGCGACGACAATGCCGCCCCGGGCGTCCCCAGCGGGCGTAGCCACATAGGCGCCGATGACGGCGCCGTCCTTGGCTTCGAGATCGACAACCTCGCCCATGGCGGCGGTCCTTCCGGTGGCCAGCGGGATGGGCCGGTAGTCTCTCCTGTCAGGTTGGCCTTGTCCAGATCGGCAAAACGCGGTAGGTGGCGGTTTGAGGCGGCTTGAAAGGGGGCCAGCGAAATGAAATTTATCGTCGGTCTGTTGGGGTTCGCGGTGATCGGCTTTTTCGCCTGGGTGTGGTGGCAAGGCAGGCTGCCCGACATCGGCCTGTTCTCCGGCACGTTCTGAGTGCCGCCACCGGGGCATACACCTAGGGTCCGGACCCTAGTTCAAGTCGCTGTCTTTCCAGTATTTGGTGCCCTGGACCGTGGCTTGCAGGGCCAAGCCATACTTGGTGATCTGGTAGAGCTTGATACCCGGCGCAACGTCGACGGAGCCGGACCAGGCAGCGCCCTTGTCTTCGGATTTGGCCGCGGCGTCGGCCTGGGCGCTGGCGTCCCAACCGTCCTCGATGAAACCGCGTAAGGCGGATTTCGACGTGAACACGAACACGCCACGGAAGTCCTTGACCCCGAGACCGATGCCGATGCCGGCGCTGTACATCTTCATGTAGGTGTCCTTGCCCGAACCGTTGTCCCGTACGATTCCCCATCCGCTGGCGGTCGAAAGCAGTAAGAGGTTGACCCCGACATTGCTGAACACACCGTAGCCCACGGCCTTGTTGATCTGGGTTCTGGCAAAGGGGTGGATCTCATAGAGCATGGCAAGGGTCTTGGATCGCATCTGCTGGGCTGACTGACGCTTGTCTTGCACCGTGCTGCCACCCGGCGACATGCAGCCGCCCAAAAGCACAAGCGAAACAATCCCGGCTATTGCCAATCGAGATATCATCGTCATCCCCTATCCCATAAATCGAAGGAATCCCAACCGAACACCCGTTAGATTTCGTCCATGACATAAAATGTGTCTGGTACGCCATTCACGGGTCTCAGAGGTTGCAGAAAAGCCTTTAAAAAGGTTTAATTTCCTGGGTGCCCTTCACCGGGGCGGGCGCGCCTTGATCAATTTCAAGGCTTGCGCACGTGCGCTTGCGGTCATGGTGTTGGCCAGTTCGTCCCGGCGCCGGGCCGCCCAAGCCTTGCCTTGGCGGGCCGCGAGTTCAAGCCAGAAATAGGCCCGCACCGGATCGCGCTTTATGCCCTGGCCCCTGGCCAGCATGTCGCCCAGATTCATTTGCGCCACCCCATGGCCCCGCTCGGCGGCGCGCCGGTACCAACGCGCGGCCTCGGCGGCATCGCGGCGGACACCGAGGCCCTGGAAGTAAAGTTCGGCCAAGGCGGTTTCGGCCTCGGCATCGCCGCTTTCGGCAAGAGGCCGCCAGCGATTGAAGGCCCCAGTATAGTCTCCGGCATCATAAGCGCGGAGCCCCTCGGCAAAGGCGGCGTCGGCACCCGCCGCCAGGGTGGGATTGGCACTGGGGAAGACCAGGATGGCGGCGAGAAGGAATGCGGCTAGGGTTTTCATGGTGCGGCCTTGCCCTTGAGTTTAGCGCGCCATATTCTTAACCAGGCTACACTTTTATGTGAGGGAAAAATCATAGGGCCGGCGGGCCTTGACGGAGGGGGGCGCGTGGTTCAGGCTTAGCCGCATAGCCGGAAGAAATAAGATGATCCGCAGGGTTTGTCACACCTTATCGATATTTCTGTCGCTGATGGTTACCGCCGCGGCCATCCAGGCCGCCAAGGCCGCCGAGGCTCGGGAGTTCGTGTTCACGGCGATCCCCGACGAAGATGAATCCCGCCTGCGCCAGCGGTTTGACATGGTTGCCGCCTATCTGAGCCGGGAACTCGGCGTCAAGAGCCGTTTCATCCCGGTCAAGTCCTATGCCGCCGCGGTGACGGCGTTCCGCAACAACCAGGTCCAGCTCGCTTGGTTCGGCGGGCTGTCCGGGGTCCGCGCCCGGCGCCTGGTGCCCGGGTCCCAGGCCCTGGCCCAGGGCTTCGAGGACAAATCCTTCGTCACCTATTTCATCGCCCACAAACTAAGCGGCCTCAAGCCCGGCGTCGGCTTCCCCATGGGCGTTGCCGGCAAGACCTTCACCTTCGGCTCCAAGGGCTCGACCTCGGGCCGGTTGATGCCGGAATTCCATATCCGCAAACATTTCAACAAGGCCCCGAACCAAGTGTTTTCCCGGGTTGGCTTCAGCGGCGACCATTCGCGCACCATCGCCCTGGTGCAATCGGGCGCCTATATGGCCGGCGCCGTTAATTTCAAGGTGTGGGAGAATGAAATGCGGGCCGGGCACATCGACAAGTCCAAGATTGCGGTAATCTGGAAGACACCACCTTACCCGGACTATCACTGGACCATCCGCGGCGACGTGGAAAAGACCTTCGGCGCCGGTTTCAACCGGCGGGTGAAACAGGCGCTGTTGGCATTGAAGGACCCCAAGCTGCTGGCGTCCTTCCCGCGCAAGCGTTTCATTCCCGCCAACAATAGCGACTTTGATCCGATCCTCCGGGTCGGCAAATCCATCGGCCTAATAGACTGATACCGGAAAACCATTGGTTACGATCCAGGACGAAAGCATCAGTTACAACGGCCGCGTCGTCCTACGCGACGTGTCCTTGACCATCCGCCCCAAGGAACGGGTGGCGCTGGTGGGACGCAGTGGCGCCGGCAAATCGACGCTGTTGAAACTGCTGTACCAGCGCCAAATCTCAGGCGCGGCGCTGGTGCCCCAGGATGCCGCCCTGGTCAAGACGCTGACGGTCTATCACAACGTCTATATGGGCCGTCTCGACCGCCACGGGACGTTCTACAACCTGTTGAATCTGGCCTGGCCCCAGCACCGGGAGGTCGAGGCGGTCAAGGACGTGCTCATCAAGTTTCGCCTCGATGACAAGATCTTCACCCCGGCCGGTGAGCTCTCGGGCGGGCAGCAGCAACGCACCGCGGTGGCCCGGGCGATCTATCAGGGCGGCGATATGCTGTTGGGCGACGAGCCGGTGTCCGCAGTCGATGAGCATCAGGGCCGCGCCGTGCTCGAGGCCATCAACGAATCCTACGACACCGTGATTCTCGCCATGCACGATGTGAAGCTGGCGCTGGCCTACACCGACCGCGTGATCGGCCTCAAGGATGGTGAGATTCTGTTCGACATGCCCACCGCCGGCCTCAAGACCTCGGACATCGACCACGTCTACACCGGCTGATCATGACGCAATCTCTGATCATGCCGCGGTCTGGGATGTTCAAGACCAGCTTCGCCTTCGTCGGCGTGGCGCTGTTGTGTCTTGCCGTCGCCGACATTTCCATCACCACCCTCAACCCCTGGCAGGAAATGGGCCGCATGGCCCTGGGCGTCGTCACCCCCAACTTCATGGCCCTCGACCGCCTTGGCGAGGCTTTGTTGCAGACCGTCGCCTTCGCCTTCGTCGGCGTCGCGCTGGGCGGCGCTTTCGGCTTCGGCCTGGCACTGGTGTTCCATATCCCGATCGTGCGCGGCGCCTGCGCCTTCGTCCGCGCCATCCACGAATTGTTCTGGGCCCTGATCTTCCTCCAGGCTTTCGGCCTGACGCCCTTGACCGGCATCCTCGCCATCGCGCTGCCGTTCGGCGGCATCTTCGCCAAGGTCTATTCCGAGATTCTGGAAGAGGCCGACTCGGAGCCGCTCCGCGCCTTGCCGGCGGGCACCAAGGGCGTCGCCGCCTTTTTCTTCGCGCGGCTGCCCGACGCCTGGGTCCATATCAAGAGCTACACCCTCTACCGGCTGGAATGCGGGCTCCGTTCCAGCGCCATCCTCGGCTTCGTCGGCCTTCCCACCCTCGGCTTCTATCTCGAATCGGCGTTCAAGCAAGGCCAGTATTCTGAGGTTTCGGCGCTGTTGATCCTGTTCTATCTGTTGATCGGGTCGCTCCGGCTGTGGGTCAAGCCGAAGCTGATCCCGCTTTATCTCCTGGTTGCCTTGGCCGTGCTGCCCACCGGCGCCGCCATCTCCATGGACAACGTGCTGCGGTTCCTGACCCAGGACATCGTGCCCTATCCCTTGCGCTCGATGGACGGCATCGCCGCCTTGGCCGGGCTCGGCGAATGGATGTGGCACCTGGCCGCCGACCAGGCGCTGTGGGGCATCGTCGCCACGGTGATCCTGACCCAGATCGCCTTGGTGTTGAGCGGCCTGCTGGGGCTTGCCTTCTTCCCGCTGATCTCGCGCAAGTTTTTCGGTCCCTTCGGCCGTGCCACTGGCCATGTGTTTCTGATCATCGTGCGGTCTACGCCGGAATACATCCTGGCCTATCTGTTCCTGCAGTTCTGGGGTCCTTCGATGTTGCCGGCGATCATCGCGCTGGCGCTCCACAACGGCGCCATCATCGGCCACCTTATCGGCCGCCATGCCAACGAGGTCGAACTCCGCCCCGACAGCCCCAAGGGACTTAACCTCTACGGCTACGAGGTGCTGCCCCGGGTCTACCCCCAGTTCCTGGCGTTTCTGTTCTACCGCTGGGAGGTGATCATGCGCGAGACCGCCATCCTCGGCATGCTCGGCATCGCCACCCTGGGCTTTTATGTCGACAGCGCCATCGCCGATATCCGCCTCGACCGGGCGCTGTTCTTGATCATCGTCACCGCCTTCCTTAACATCGGCATCGATACGCTGTCGCGCGCCATTCGCCGCAAAATCCGACTCACCACCACGCCCGATGTCGGCTGAACACCGGCGACCAGGCTGCGGTTTTTTTGGGCCAGAGGAATGAAACAGCAAACCGTCGTCAAGGATTTGGTGTTGCTGGGCGGTGGCCACAGCCATGTCGCCGTGCTCAAGCGGTTCGGCATGCGGCCCTTGCCCGGGGTGCGCATCACCATCATCTGCCGCGACGTGCACACGCCGTATTCGGGCATGCTGCCGGGATATATCGCCGGCCATTACGGCTTCGACGATGCCCATATCGATCTTGGCCCGCTGGCGCGCTTCGCCAAGGCGCGGTTCTACCATGACGAGGCGATCGGCCTCGACCTGGCGGCCAAGCGGGTTCTGTGCCGGGATCATCCGCCGCTGCGTTTCGATGTCTTGTCGATCAATATCGGCTCGACCCCCAACACCGCCCATGTTCCCGGCGCCACCGAGCACGCGGTGGCGGTCAAGCCCATCGACAGCTTCGTCGCCCATTGGCTCGAGGTCGCGGCCCGCGTCATGGAGCGCCACGACAAGGTGCGCATCGGCGTCGTCGGTGCCGGCGCCGGCGGCGTCGAGCTTTTGCTGGCGGTGCGCCACCGGCTGCGCCAACTCCTGGCCGAGGACGGCCGCGACGGTGACAATCTGGAATTCCACCTCGTCACCGATACCGACGACATCCTTCCCACCCACAACGGCCGGGTCCGCGCCAAGTTCGGGCGTATCCTCGACCAGCGCGGCGTCCATGTGCACACCGGCCACAAGGTCACCCGGGTCGAGGCCGGGGTCCTCCGTTTCGACGGCGCCGCCGACATCGATCTGGACGAGATCCTGTGGGTAACCATGGCCGGTGCCACGCCATGGCTGAAAGACACCGGGTTGGACCTCGACGACCGGGGGTTCATCGCCGTCGATGATAGCCTGCGCTCCCAGAGCCATCCGGACGTGTTCGCCGCAGGCGACATCGCCGGTGTCGTCAACCACCCGCGCGAGAAGGCCGGCGTCTTCGCCGTACGCCAGGGCCCGCCGCTGGCGCGTAATCTGCGCCGCGTCCTGGTGGGCCGCAAGCCGCGTCCCTTCAGGCCGCAACGCAAATATCTCAGCCTCATCAGCGCCGGCGAGAAATACGCCATCGCGTCGCGGTCCAACTGGTCGGTGGAGGGCAGCCTGGTGTGGCGGTGGAAGGACTGGATCGACCGCCGCTTCATGCGCAAATTCTCCAATCTGCCGGAGATGATTGATGACGAGAAGCCCGACATCGCCCGCGGCCTCGCCGACCAGAGCGTGATCAAGGAAATCTCCGCCATCGCCATGCGCTGCGGCGGCTGCGGCGCCAAGGTCGGCTCCGGCGTGTTGACCCGCGCCTTGAGCCAGTTGGAGCCGGTCCAGCGCAAAGACATCCTGATCGGACTCGACGCCCCCGACGACGCCGCCGTGGTCCAGGTCCCCGACGGCCAAGTCATGGTCCACACCGTCGACTTCTTCCGCTCCTTCATCGACGACCCTTATGTGTTCGGCCAGGTCGCGGCCAATCACAGCCTCGGCGATGTCTTCGCCATGGGCGCCGAGCCCCAATCGGCGCTGGCCATCGCCACCGTGCCCTTCGGCGTCGAGGCCATGGTCGAGGACCAGATCCTGCAGATGATGACCGGCGCCTTGAAGGTGCTGGGCGAGGCCAACACCGCGCTGGTCGGCGGCCACACCAGCGAAGGCGCCGAGCTCTCCCTCGGCTTCGCCATCAACGGCCTCGCCGATCACGACAACATCATGCACAAGGACGGCATGGTGGCCGGCGACAAGCTGATCCTGACCAAGGCGATCGGCACCGGGACCCTGTTCGCCGCCGACATGCGCCTCAAGGCCAAGGGGCGGTGGATCGAAGGCGCGCTCACATCCATGCTGCAGTCCAGCCGGGACGCCGCCACCTGCATGCACCGCTTCGGCGCCCATGCCTGCACCGACGTCACCGGGTTCGGATTGCTCGGACATCTGGTGGAGATGACGCGGCCCTCGGGCGTCGATGTGGAGCTCGATCTCGCTGCGCTTCCCATCCTCGACGGCGCCCTGGAGACCGTGCGCGGCGGGATTTTCTCCTCCCTACAGCCGGAGAATGTGCGCCTGCGCCGCGCCATCCGCGACATCGAGGCCGTGTCGGACCACGATATCTATCCCCTGATCTTCGATCCCCAGACCGCCGGCGGATTGCTGGCGAGTGTCCCCGGCGACAAGGCCGAGGACTGCGTCGCCGAGCTCAAGCGTCTGGGCTATGGGCGCTCCGCCATCATCGGCACCGTCAAAGCCCAAAGCGATGCCCTGGAACCGGTGACCCTCAAAACTTAGTGCGCGCACGGCCGGGTTCGCTGAGGGAAGACCGGAGTTCTCCAATCGCGAGGCGGATGTCAAAGAATCTGTGGTTCACGCCCCACCGCAACATGTAGGGAGCGGTGATCGGGGAAGGTGACCGTCACCGTGGTGCCGGTGCCGACCTGGCTCTTCAAGTCCAAGCTGCCGCCATGGAGCTCGACGAAGGACTTGGCGAGCGGCAATCCCAGTCCGGTGCCTTCATGTTTGCGGCTGAGAGAGTTGTCGGCCTGGCGGAAAGGCTCCATGACCTTGAGGATATCCTCGGGCGCAATTCCAATCCCGCTATCGGTCACGCTGAATAGGACGGCGCCGTCATCGTTCACGCCGGCCTTCACCGTGATATGGCCGCCCTCCGGCGTGAACTTCACCGCGTTGGTCATCAGATTGAGCAGGATTTGTTTCACCCGGCGGTCATCGGCCCACAGCAAGGGCGGGTTGCTATCGATTTTTGTCTCAATACTGACGGATCTCTCCTTCGCCTTGCCGGAAACCAGACGCCCCACGGTATCTATGGCACTGACAATATCCACCTCTTCTTCATCAAGCTCCACCTGACCGGCCTCGATCCGCGAAACATCCAGGATATCGTTGATGAGCTTGAGAAGATGTGTTCCGCTGTAATTGATATCCTTCACATATTCCACATATCTGCTATCGCCTATGGGGCCGTAGATGCCTCTCGACATCAACTCGGAGAAGCCGATG
>JAZFWG010000169.1:0-2779 GCA_036448135.1 Alphaproteobacteria bacterium | reverse complement strand
GATCTTGTTGTCGCCGTCATAGTCGAAGTTGGAGATCAGGAAATAGGCGGCGATGGGGCCGATCAGGACGGAATAGACCAAAGCGGCCTGGCGGTCGCCCTTGCCCGCCGTCAGGGACTTGTCATAGGCCTTGGCCAGCGCACGCATGAACCGGGTGATCTCGGCGATGGTGATCTTGTCGTCCTTGGTGACGTCGGCGAAGGTCCAGAGCGCCCGCTCACAGGCGATCTTGTCTTTCTTGGCCTCGCAGGCCTCGACGATGGATTTGAGCTCGGCGGTGACATGGCCCGTGGCCAGGGCCTCCGGCGCCCAGGTGGCCGCGCCTAGCGACAGCACAAGCCCAGCCAAGGCGGCCTTCACGGGGGATGGAATGGTGCGAAATCCGGTCATCTCTAAGCCGCGCCGAGCATCCCGGAAGCGGTGCTGCGAGTCAAGGATGGGGGATGGGGGCTGGGAACCTAAAGCCGGCCCTTCTCATCCTGAACAGTCATCATCGCCCGGACAACATGGGTCTTGGGCTGCCGTGGCCGCGGTGGTTTCCTTGTAATCGCGGCCCTTGGTCTCGAAGGGGTGGCGGGCCGCCGAGCGCGCGCAATCGAACGGGGCGGCTTGGTCGAGCGGGATCTCATCGCGCGGCGGTATCGGGATGATTTGGTCGCGGTAAGGCTCGGACGTGTAAATGCGGAACGTTTTGTCGCACACCGCCATCGGCACGCCACGCTCAAGCACATGGCCGTCATCGTCATGGACCTGGCTCCAGGGCCCCTGGTAAATGACGGCCTGGTTGCGCTCCAGACAGGGGCCATCTTTTCCCTTGTAGGCGATGACGGTGATCGATCGGAACTCGATCCCGTCGACGGTTTGCCACGGCGCCTCGTCACGCTTGACGCAGTGGATGCCGTAGAAGCCCGCCTCTTCAAAGGCGCGGAGGAACTCCCGCTCCTGAAACGCGCCGGAGACGCAGCCCGACCATAAATCGGGGTCATTGCGCAAATGCGCCGGCACCTCTTCGTCGGAGACGATATCGGAAATGGCGATGCGCCCGCCGCGCTTGAGCACCCGGTAGATCTCGCGAAACAGCTGGCCCTTGTCTTCGGGCCGGACGAGATTGAGCACACAATTCGACAGCACAATATCAATGCTGTTGTCGGCTATGAGCGGAGTTGAGGCCACCATCTTGCGGCGGGCCTCTTCCACCGCCTCGTAATCTTCCAGGGTTTTGACCGGACGCTCTGCGATCAACCGCTCGAGCGCATCGAGATCCGTCGCAAGATCCTGAATCCTCGCCCGGTGGAACGTCACGTTGTCCCAACCGATGCGCTCGGCTATGGCCTTCTGGTACTTGCGTGCCAGCGCCAGCATGGAGGGGTTGAAATCGATGCCGATGACGCGCCCGGTGGGCCCGACGATCTGAGAAGCGATATAGCAAATCTTGGCGCTGCCGCTGCCAAGATCGAGGACGGTCTCACCATCACGGACATATTCGGAAGGGTCGCCGCAACCATAATCGCGATCGAGGATTTCCTGGGGAATGGCCGCGAGATATTTCGGGTCGTAACTTACGGCGCAACATAGCGCGCCCTCGGGGCTCTGGGATGCCGCCGCATAACGTTTCAAAACTTCCTGTTCGGTATCGATCAAAGCCATATGTAAGTCCTCTGCTCCACTGCTTATGCCTGGCTGATTCACGGCAAACCAGCGCGACAACCTTTTATGAGTATAGACACTAGCCATGGGGGGCTGTCACATCACAAAATCGTAATCGATGGTGAAAGCCAAAGTTGCCCAACCGGGTGAATGGCCGCCGTGCAGCCACACCACCACGGGAATTCCGCCCAGAACGGAAAAAATGGGGTTGGCACAGGGCCCCCATGGGCTAGACTTCCCGGTGGGAGAGCTTTGGCACGTCGCCACGGGAGGATTTCCGGCCCCATCGCATCATCTGTTCCGATGGCGACGGGCATCCGCGCCGTGACCAAGGCCAAAACAGTGCGAATGAACTGCACCACCACGGAGGCATAGATCATGAAAGTTCGTAAGATTCGACATGCCGCGCTGCTAGCGGCGATTGCGGCCGGCTTTATGTTGACCGGAATAGGCACCGGTTCGGCGGCCTATCCGGACAAGCCCATCACCTTCCTGGTCGGCGCCGGCGCCGGCGGCAGCACCAGTGCCGGAGCGCGGCTCCTGGCCCGGTCGATGGAAAAGACCCTTAAGAACCCCATCGTCGTCATCAACAAGCCCGGTGGCGGCGGCAGCAAGGCGCTGGTGCTTCTCAAGAAGTCCAAGCCGGACGGCTACACCCTGGCTTTCGCTTATGCCCACCATATTGGTTTCCAGCCCCACTACAAAAGGAAGACCCCAGCTTACACGGCGAGCCAGTTCACCTATGTGGGATCGATCACGGCGCCGCAGCAGACCATCGTGTCGCTGGCCAACAAGCCGTGGAAGGACCTCAAGGGCATGGTGGCCCTTTTCCGCAAAAAGGGTAAGCCGATCCGCCTGGTATATTCCGGCGGCCCCGGCCGCCTGGTCGGCGAAGCCATCGCCAAGGGCATGAATATCCCGGTCAAGATCATCCGGGTTCGCGGTGGCGGCAAATCCATGCAGCGGGTCCTCGGCGGCCATGTGGACGTCGTCTTCACCGCCGGCGCCCATACCAAATTTACCGATGCGGGCCAGACCCAGGTTATCGCCGCCGTCACCAGCGTGCGGAATTTCGATTACCCCAAGGCCCCGACCCTGAAGGAACTCGGTGTCAATGCCACGACGGACACCC
>JAZFWG010000168.1:0-2298 GCA_036448135.1 Alphaproteobacteria bacterium | reverse complement strand
GATCCCGATATCCTGACGGCGGAAAATCTCAGCCTGATGGATATGGTCCAGAACAACCAAGTCGATGCCTGCTTCCTGTCGCAACCGAGACGGGAGTTCGCCGAACGCGCCGGGCTCAAGGTGATCGATATCGATCCCCAGCCCATGGTGTTCTTCATGACGGTGTCGTCGAGCCTTCCCTTCACCCAGAAGCATCCCGACATCGTCAACCGGTTGCTCAAGGCGGTCTTGGAAGGCATCGCCTTCTTCAAGCAGAACCCGGACAAGGCGATCCAGATCATCCTCAACAAGCACAATGCCGAGGGCGCCCTCGATCTCGACGCCGCCACCAAGCTCTACAACGATCTGGCGCCGACGCTGGAGCCCAAGCTCTATCCGTCGATGCAGGCGATCAGCAATGTCTATGAAGAGGCGGTGCGCCAGGGCGGGGAAGACGCCAAGAAAATCAATCCCTTGGCGCTGTGGGACTTCCATTTCCTGCGCGAGATCGACGACACCGGCTTCATCAACGATCTCTATAAAGATCAGAAATAGGCCCGCACACCACTTTCAGCGGGACACTTTCAGCGGGGTTTGGCCGCCAGGAACGGCAGCCGCCCCGCCCATTTTTTGCGCACTTCATCGGCATAATCCTTGCTGACCTGGTTCACCTTGGGGAAGTCGTCGCGCCAGTGATAGGGCCGGACCGCATAGATGATGATGCGCGAGTTGGTCATGTCGCCCGAGGCCCGTTTCCATGGCGGCACCGTGGGGTCGAGATAGCCGGTCCAGCAGCCATCGATGATGTCGGTCTGGGTCTTGGGATCCCAGCGCGTCGCCATCGCCCACATCACCTCCGCCGGATTGGTGATATCGATATCGTCATCGACGACGATGGTCATGCGCCCCATGAAGGCGCCGGGCGAACACGCCGTCGCCGCCAGACCGACCTGCTTGGCGTAACCGGCGAACAGTTGCTCCATGGCAACGACGTTGATGAAGCGGGTGCCGCCGCCCGGCAACTTCCAGGTGCCCTTGACGCCGGCGACCCCCGCCGCCTCGAGGGAATCCCACAATGCGGCCGAGCCGGACAGATGGGTCTGGCGGCCGGGAAAGGTCGGCAGCATCGGCGGCTGGCCGACCATGATGGGATCGTTGCGGTGATAGGCCGCCTGGACGCGCAGCACCGGTTCGGGCCGTGATTTGGAGGCGTAATAGCCCGGCCATTCGCCGAACGGGCCTTCGTCGCAGGTCTCTTCGCTCGGCGGCGGCATCAGCCCTTCGAAGGCGACTTCCGCCGTCGCCGGGATCGGCAGGCCGGTGACCGGGCCCGGCACCACATCGATGGCCTCGCCCATGCGGCCGCCGGCGACCGAAAGCTCATCCATCCCCGGCGGCAGCGATGTCCGCGCCACATCGGCCAGCACCGAGGCCTGGCCCACGGTGACGACGAAGGGGCAGGCCTCGCCGCGCTCCCAGTATTTGCGGCGGATGAGGTCGCAATGCTTGGCCGGCTCCATGAAGATCGAAAGCTTGTCCTTGCCGTGAACCTGGACCCGGTAGGTCCCGACATTGACCCAACCGGTGTCGGGGTCGCGGGCGATGACCAGGCACTCGGTGCCGATATAGGGTCCGCCATCCTCCTCGTGCCAGTGCGGCGCGGGAAAGGCGCCGAGATCGACGTCGCCGCCGGACTTGACGTTTTCCATCACCGGGCCGGTGTTGACTTCCCGTGGCGGGATCATCGGGACCGGCGCCTTTTCCTGGCCAGCGCGGCGCAGCCCCTTCACCGCCTCGAGATCAAGGTTTCCGACGAACAGCTCCGAGGTCCGGACGTTGGAGACCATGCGGATGCGGGGATCGCAGCCCTTGATCTCCTCGAACAGCAACACCGGCGGGTAGGTGGATTTGAGGCTCAACTCGCACAGCGCCCCCATTTCCAGATGGGGGTCGGCGCCGCGGATGATCTCGACCTCGCCGCGCTCGGTGGCGATGCGCAGGAACTCGCGAAGATCGCCCAAAGCGGCATGGGTTGCGGCGTTGATTTCGGCCGGGTCGGTTTGTTTTGTCACAGCTCCCCCAATGGCCTTTCGGGTCCGGTTTTGCCGCCATGTTAAGCGCTCCCGGGCCCCGCGTCAGCCGGGAAAACGGTTGTCATGGGCCCGGGATGGATTACAATCATTTCATACCCTTAGGGGGCTAAGAACAACCAGAAACAGCGTGAGGGCGGCATGGCCACCATCAAGATGTCCGATAACGAAGTCGGGCCCTATCTCGATACCATCGTCGAGAAGATCAACACCACTTGGGACGATGTGG
>JAZFWG010000167.1:0-8505 GCA_036448135.1 Alphaproteobacteria bacterium | reverse complement strand
CACCGAGATCGCCTATGACGCCATCGTCGCAGGCAAGGGCGGGCGCGCCAGCGATGCGCTGGCCGCCATCGAGGGCGCCTATGGCGCCGGCATTACCGATGAGTTCGTGGCACCGGCATTGCTCGGGAATTATGGCGGGGCCAAGGACGGCGACGGGATCCTGGTGGCGAATTTCCGCGCCGACCGGGTACGCCAGCTCGCACAGGCCCTGCTCGATCCCGGGTTCGACGGCTTTGGGCGCAAGAGGACCGTGAAATTCGCCGCCGCCGCCGGGCTCGCGCAATATTCCACGGCGCTCGACCACTTCATGGCGACGCTGTTTCCGCGGCAATCATTGGATGACGTTCTAGGCCAGGTGGTGGCCGGCGCCGGGCTAACCCAGCTGCGCATCGCCGAGACCGAGAAATACGCCCACGTCACCTTCTTCTTCAATGGCGGCGAAGAGCTTGAGTTCGAAGGCGAGCACCGCATCCTAGTCCCTTCGCCCAAGGTCGCGACCTATGACGAGACCCCCGCCATGTCGGCGGAGCCGGTGACCGACAAGCTGGTGGCGGCGATCGCAGGGGGCAAGTTCGATTTCATCTTGGTCAATTACGCCAACACCGACATGGTCGGCCATACCGGCGACCTCGGCGCCGCCATCAAGGCGGTCGAGACGGTGGACCGCTGTCTCGGGCGCCTCCGGGCTGCTACGGCCAAGGCCGGGGGCACGCTGGTGATCACCGCCGATCATGGCAACGCCGAACTCATGCGCGACCGCGACAAGGCGCAACCCCACACCGCCCACACCACCAATCCGGTGCCCTTGGTCCTGGTCAACGGCCCGGCCGAGTTCGCCGCCGTCGAGGACGGCCGGCTTTGCGATATCGCGCCGACGGTGCTGGAACTTCTCCGGCTTGGAAAACCTGCCGCCATGACCGGCCATTCCCTGCTGGTCAAGGTGGCAGAGCACAGCAAAGGCGCCGAACAACATGCCAGCGCCTAGGCGACATATTCCAGCATCGGTGGCGCCATGGGTGGCCGGGGCCGCTTCATTGCTACTTGCTTTGGCATTGGGCCCCGGCTCCGGCGCCGTCATGGCGCAACAAGCCGCCACCGGCGCCAAGCCGCCCGAGGCCAATGGCCGGCTCGAACAGGTTGAAAAATCGCTGGAAAAAAGCCGCCGCGAGGGCCGGGCCCTGTCCGACATCGCCAGCCGTCTCGCCAGGCAAATCTCCGATCTTCGCAAGGAACGCGTCAAGGCCGCGCGCACCGCCCACGACTATGAGCGCCGCGTCGCCGCCCTGGCCGACACCATTGCCGAGCTCGACACCGAGCGCCGGACCAAGACCCGGGACTTGCAGGCGCGCCGGGCCCGGCTTGCCGATATCCTCGGCGCCTTGCAACGCATGGCCCGCCAGCCCCCCGAGGCGCTGATCGCGCTTCCCGGCAAGCCCCAGGACACGTTGCGCAGCGCCATCCTCATGCGCACCGTGCTGCCCGAGATCGAGGCCGAGGCCCGGACCCTCAAGGCCCGGCTGGTGAGCCTCGCGACCCTCAAGGTCCGGATCAAGCGCAAACGCCGGGCGCTGGCCAATGAAAGCCAGTCGCTGAAACGCCAGAGGGCGCGTCTCGGCAAACTGCTGCGGCGCAAGACGGCCTTTGAACGCACCACCCGGATCGAACGTGACAGGACCACGGCACGGGCACAAAGCCTCGCCACCGAGGCCAAGGATCTGCGCGAGTTGCTGTCGCGGCTCGATGCCGAACGCAAGGCGCGCCTGGCGGCATTGCGGATCGCGCCACCGCAACTCGCCCGGCCCGCCCTCAGCCCGCCCAAGGCCCGGAAAAAGGCGGCCCCCATCCACCGTGCCCGCGGCAAGTTCATGCTTCCGGCCCAGGGCCGGGTGGTCCAGCGTTTCGGCAAGAAGGTCGCTTACGGCTCCAGGGCCAAGGGAATCCTGATCCAGACCCTCGGCGGGGCCCAGGTGATCTCACCCTATGAAGGGGTTGTCGTGTTCTCGGGCAAGTTCCGTGATTACGGCCAAGTCTTGATCATTGAACATGGCGGGGGATATCATAGTTTATTAGCAGGGCTGAAACGCATCGATAGCGTCGTCAGTCAACGTTTGGTTGCCGGCGAGCCCGTTGGAGTCATGGGCCTACCGGCGAAAGAGAAGCCGCGGCTTTACATTGAACTGCGCCGCAACGGACGGCCGATCAACCCGTTGCCGTGGCTTGCAGCGCCTACGGATAAGGTAAGTGGATGATTAGAAACACTGTTCTAGCCGCCTTGACGGCCTTGGTACTGACCGTGCCTTCGCACGCACCGCTGGCACAAGGCAAGAGTTCGGAAACCTATCGCCAGCTCAATCTGTTCGGTGATGTCTTCGAACGGGTGCGCTCCGACTATGTGGAAGATGTCGGCGATGAAAAGCTGATCGAAACCGCCATCAACGGCATGTTGTCGGCCCTCGATCCCCATTCCAGCTATCTCAACGAGAAGAACTACCGGGATATGCGGGTCCAGACCAAGGGTGAATTCGGTGGTCTCGGCATCGAAGTGACCATGGAGAACGGCCTGGTCAAGGTGGTTTCACCGATCGATGACACGCCGGCGTTCCGCGCCGGCATCAAACCCGGCGACCTGATCACCCATCTCGACGGCGAACGGGTCATGGGGCTGACCCTGCAGCAGGCCGTCGAACGCATGCGCGGCCGGGTCGACACCGATCTCAGGATCACCATCCGCCGCAACCGGCTCAAGCCCTTCGACGTCACCCTGACCCGGGCGATCATCAAGATTCAGTCGGTGAAATCGCGCCTCGAAAAGAATGACATTGGCTATGTCCGCATCACCTCCTTCAACGAGCAGACCAAGCGCGGACTCGAAAATGCATTCAAGAAATTCAAGGAACAGGCCGATGGCAAGATCAAGGGCTTCATCCTTGATCTGCGCAACAATCCCGGCGGGCTGCTCGACCAGTCGATCGCCGTCGCCGATGCCTTCCTCGACAAGGGCGAGATCGTCTCGACCCGCTCGCGCCGCGCCCGGGATTCCCAGCGCTTCAACGCCCGCACCGGCGACCTTGCCAAGAACATGCCGCTGGTGGTGCTGATCAATGGCGGTTCGGCCTCGGCTTCGGAGATCGTCGCCGGCGCCCTGCAGGATCATCGCCGCGCCATCATCATGGGAACCCGGTCGTTCGGCAAGGGTTCGGTGCAGACCATCATTCCCTTGCCCGGCCATGGCGCGATGCGCTTGACCACGGCGCGTTACTACACGCCGTCGGGGCGCTCGATCCAGGCCAAGGGCATCGATCCCGACATCGTCGTCGAACAGGCACGGCTCGAAACCGTATCCGAACAAGGGCGCCGGCGCGAAAAGGATCTGCGCGGCGCGCTCAGCAATGACGACGGTAAGACCAAGAAGGACAAGAAATCAAAAAAGGATAAGGACAAGGATAAGGATAAGGATAATAATAAGGAAGCCACCGACCCGGAGAAGAAAAAGATCGAGGATTTCCAGCTCGCCCGGGCCATTGATCTCATCAGGGGACTTGCACTGTATCGCGAACATCAGGCGAAATGACGGCCAGGAGTTCCTGGCGGAAGGTCGGACCCAGTGCGCGTGCCATTGCTCCCGGGTATCTTGAGGCCCCGGGTTAATCCCCTAGCCATCACGGCAGTGACCTTGGTGGCCGCCGCCGCCGCAGGCATCGCCTGGCTGGCGCTGACCGCCAATGATGGCCCCAAGGACACGGTCGAGACCACCTTGACCATGCCCATGCCCGCGGGCAATGCGCCGGCGCCGGCCAGCAATGCCGAACCCAAGGCGCCCAAGACGGCGGCCCTGGGACCGCCCCAGACATCGATCACGATACCATTGGCGCCACAACGCCGCGGGCCCGGCCCCCTGGCACCGGCGCCCGATCCGGAACTGGTGGAAAAGACCGATATCGGCATCCTGCCCATCATCGGCAGCGATGGCCGCAGGCCCTGGAAAGTCTATGCCCGGCCCTTCGACGCCACAGGCAAACGTCCGCGCGTCGCCATGGTGATTCGGGGCCTCGGCCTTTCCGCCACCATCACCGAGACCGCCATCCACCGCCTTCCCGGCACGGTCACCCTGGCCTTCACGCCCTATGGCGCGGATCTCAACAGATGGGTTGCTACGGCGCGGGACCGTGGCCATGAGGTGCTGCTCGCCATACCCATGGAACCATCCAATTACCCGACCGACGATCCCGGGCCCCATACCCTTCTGACCTCGGCCACCAGCGACCAGAATCTCGACCGCCTGCATTGGGCCATGAGCCGTTTCACCGGATATGCCGGGGTGATGGATTTCATGGGCTCCCATTTCACCTCATCGAGGTCCCATCTCAGCCCGATCCTCAAGGAACTGAAAAAGCGCGGGCTGATGTTCGTCGATTCCCGCGCGTCGTTGCGCAGCATCGCCGCGCCCCTGGCGACCGAGATCGGGCTGCCCCGCGCCGTCAACAACCGCTTCATCGACACCAACCCGGCGCGGGCGGCGATCGACAAACGCCTGTACGAGCTGGAACGTATCGCCATCACCGGCGGACATGCGCTGGGTATCGGCGATCCTTACCCGGCGACCATCGAGCGCGTGGTGGCGTGGATCGAGGGGCTCGAAAAAAAAGGCGTGGTGGTGGTGCCGGCAAGCGCCATCGCCGACAAACAACCAGACTGAGACAGATGACGGATATAAACAATCGGCCCTACCGCCCGGCGGTTGGCCTCATGGTTCTCAACCCCAAGGGGCAGGTCCTGGTGGCCCGGCGCATCGACATGCCGTCGGAGGCGTGGCAGATGCCCCAGGGCGGCATCGATGACGGCGAGAGCCCCGAAATTGCCGCCTTCCGCGAGTTGCGCGAGGAAATCGGCACCGACAAGGCCGAGATCATCGCCGCCAGCGACGATTGGCTCACCTACGATCTGCCCGAAGAACTGGTGAACACATTGTGGGGCGGCAAATATCGCGGCCAACGGCAGAAATGGTTCGTGCTGCGCTTCACCGGAACCGACGATGATATCGATATCAATACCGAACAGCCGGAGTTCCTCGACTGGAAGTGGGTCGAGATCGAAACCATTCCCGACCTCATCGTGCCGTTCAAGCGCGGCCTCTACCGCGAACTGGTGGCCCACTTCGGCGATCTGGCCCGCGGCATCAAGGCCGGGAACGGCGGCAGCTAAAGGAGTTCGGCCTTGGCAAACTGATGGCGGCGCAGGCGCAGCACCAGGGATACCAGATGGACGCCGATGCGGCCGATGCGGCCATTGGTCTTCAATCCCACCGCCTTCAAGATCAGGGCGACACCACGTTTGATTACAGCGGGGTGGTAGTGGCGGAAGGCGCGGTGGCCATAGGCGGCGATGTTGCGACGGCGGTCATAGGGCTCGCCGTTGCCGTTGGCGGCGTAATAGGCATAACCCAGCTCATCGTCTTCCGATTCGCCCAAGCGCCCGAGCGCGATCCTGAGCCGGCCCCAAACCCCGAGGCCTTCGCGGTCCAGGTAACGCTCGAGGTGGGTATAAAACAGCTTGTAATGGCGCATTTCGTCGTCGGCGATGCGCTTGCAGATCGCCTTGAGCACCGGCTCGTCGGTGGCGACCGTCAGCGCCGAATAGTATGAATTGGTGCCGACCTCGACGATGCACCGCGCCACCAGTTCGCCGGCGCGCGAGCCCCTGACCGATTGGGTGGCGTCAAGCGGCAGCCGGTACCCTTCGGTGAAACGCTTGAAGCGGTCCTGGAAATCGAACCCTGAATCCGCAAGCTCGGCCCAGCGCGCCAGCACGTCGCCATGCTGGACCTCTTCTTCGGCCCAGCCGCGGGCCACGGCCTGGAACTCGGGATCATCGTGGAACACGTTGCAAAGATAATGGGCGTAGTCGCCGGCGTTCTTCTCGACCATGGAAGCCGCCTTGACGATTTTGAGGACATCGGGATCGACCTTGCTCGGGTCGAATTTCCGCCACGGGATATCCTGTTCTGACCAGCGTTTCATTATCTTAACACTTAGCGCATAACGCCCAATATTCACAAATGATTTGGTGGCGGCGCCGCCACCTGCTCATTCGGGGGCAACGGCAAGCATGGCTTCGGCGACGGCGATGTCGTGATCAAACCGGGCGCGCGCCTCGTCGTTTTCGGCGGCGGCAAGCTCTTTCCGCGCGGCATCGAGACGGGCCTGGATGGCGCCGCGGTCGAGCTCGTCTACGCTCAAGGCTTCGCTGGCGAGAACGGTGCAACGTTCGCCGTTGACCTCGGCGAAACCGCCGGCGACGAAGATCCGCCGGGTGACGCCGCCGTCATCATGGATGTCGATGCAACCGGGCCGCACCAGGGAGATCACCGGCGCGTGGCCGGGCAAGACACCGAAATCGCCTTCGGTTCCCGGCACCACGACCATATCGACCACCGCCGAAAACAGGAGTTTTTCCGGGGAAACCAGTTCGAACTCGACCTTATCCGCAGTGCCGTTCACCATGATGCGATCCCGGCCATGATCACGCCGCCTCGGCGGCCATGCGCTTGGCCTTCTCCACCGCTTGTTCGATGGTGCCGACCATGTAGAACGCGGTTTCGGGCAGGTCGTCATGTTCGCCGGCGACGATGCCCTTGAAGCCGGAAATGGTGTCGGACAGGCTGACCAGCACCCCTGGCGTGCCCGTGAACACCTCGGCGACAAAGAAGGGCTGCGACAGGAAGCGCTGGATCTTGCGCGCCCGGCTCACGGTCTGCTTGTCTTCCTCGGACAGCTCGTCCATGCCGAGGATGGCGATGATGTCCTGCAACGACTTGTATGTCTGCAGCACCCGCTGGACGTCGGTGGCGACCTGGTAATGTTCGTCGCCGACGACGCGGGGGTCCAGCATCCGCGAGGTCGAATCCAAGGGGTCGACCGCCGGGTAGATGCCGAGTTCGGCGATCTGGCGGCTCAGCACCGTGGTGGCGTCGAGATGGGCGAACGAGGTCGCCGGCGCCGGGTCGGTCAAGTCATCGGCGGGCACATAGATCGCCTGCACCGAGGTGATCGACCCCTTCTTGGTGGTGGTGATGCGCTCCTGCAGATTGCCCATGTCGGTCGCCAATGTCGGCTGATAGCCCACCGCCGAGGGAATGCGGCCCAACAGTGCCGAGACTTCCGAGCCGGCCTGGGTGAAGCGGAAGATGTTGTCGATGAACAGCAGCACGTCCTGGCCTTCCTCGTCGCGGAAATATTCGGCGACGGTGAGGCCGGAAAGGCCGACCCGGGCCCGGGCGCCCGGCGGCTCGTTCATCTGGCCATAGATCAGCGCGGCCTTGGAGTCGCCGCCCTCCAGGTCGATGACGCCGGAATCGATCATCTCGTGATAGAGGTCATTGCCCTCGCGGGTGCGTTCACCGACGCCGGCGAACACCGAATAGCCGCCATGCGCCTTGGCGATGTTGTTGATCAGCTCCATGATGATCACGGTCTTGCCGACGCCGGCGCCGCCGAACAGGCCGATCTTGCCGCCCTTGGCATAGGGCGCCAGCAAGTCGATGACCTTGATGCCGGTGATCAGGATTTCACTTTCCGTCGATTGCTCCTCGAATGTCGGCGCTGGCCGGTGGATGGGCATGCGGGTCTTGGTTTCCACCGGGCCGCGCTCGTCGATGGGCTCGCCGATCACGTTGATGATGCGGCCCAGACATTCCGGTCCCACCGGAACCGTGATGGGGCCGCCGGTGTCGGTGACCTTGTGGCCGCGCACCAGGCCTTCGGTGGCATCCATGGCGATGGTGCGCACCGTCGATTCGCCGAGATGCTGGGCGACCTCGAGGACCAGGCGCTTGCCGTTGTTGTCGCATTCAAGGGCGTTGAGGATCGGCGGCAGATCACTCTCGAACTGGACATCGACGACGGCGCCGATGACCTGGGTAATTCTCCCGACCGCATTGTTAGCCATGCTGGACTCCTACAAAATTCAGATAGAGATATGCCATTTCGCACCCCATGGTCACCACCCGGTCACAGGGCCTCGGCGCCGGAGACGATCTCGATCATCTCCCTGGTGATGTATGCCTGTCGGGTGCGGTTGTAGTTGAGCGTCAGCCGGTCGATCATGTCGCCGGCATTGCGGGTGGCGCTGTCCATCGCCGCCATCCGCGCGCCCTGTTCGCTGGCGAAGCTTTCCAGCAACGCGTGGTAGACCTGAACCGCCAGGTTCCGGGGCAACAGATCGTCGAGGATCTCGGTTTCATCGGGTTCGAACTCGTAGATCGCCTGGGGCCCGGCCTCAGCCAAATCATCGGCCGAACCCTCATCGGCGGGCACCGGGAAGGGGATCAGCTGCTGGACCGTCATTTTCTGGGACATCACCGACACGAAGTGGTTATAGACGATGGTGCACACGTCGAAATCGCCGTCTTCCACCATTGTCGCCAGACGGCGCGCGATGGCCTCGCCGTCGGAGAAGTGGAGCCGCGGCTTGCCGATATCTTCGACGGTGTCGAGGATCAGGGCGCCA
>JAZFWG010000166.1:0-2043 GCA_036448135.1 Alphaproteobacteria bacterium | reverse complement strand
GAAATAGGGGCTGAGGTAGCCGCGGTCGAACTGCATGCCCTCGACCACTTCGAGCTCGGTGACCATGCCCTTGGCTTCCTCGACCGTGATCACCCCTTCCTTGCCAACCCGGTCCATGGCCTGGGAGATCATGTCACCGATCTCCGATTCGCCATTGGCCGAGATGGTCCCGACCTGGGCGATCTCCTCGCTGGTCTTGACGTTCTTCGAGCGCTTGTGAAGGTACTCGACCACCGCCTTGGCGGCGAGGTCGATGCCCCGCTTGATGTCCATCGGGTTCATCCCGGCGGCGACCGCCTTGGAGCCCTCGCGGATGATGGCCTGGGCGAGGACCGTCGCTGTCGTCGTGCCGTCGCCGGCCTCGTCGCTGGTCCGGGTCGCCACCTCGCGCAGCATCTGGGCGCCCATGTTCTCGAACTTGTCCTTGAGCTCGATCTCCTTGGCGACGGTGACGCCGTCCTTGGTGATCCTCGGCGCGCCGAAGGATTTTTCGAGCAGCACGTTACGGCCCTTGGGGCCCAGTGTCACCCTGACCGCGTCGGCCAAGGTATCGATGCCCTGCAGCATCTTGGTGCGGGCATCGGTGGACAACTTCACATCTTTCGCAGCCATCGACTCACTCCTTTACTCGATGATTCCCATGATATCGGATTCTTTCATGATCAAGAGGTCATCGCCGTTCAGCTTGACCTCGGACCCGGACCATTTGCCGTACAAAATCTCGTCGCCCTTCTTGACGTCGAGCGGTTGCAGCTTGCCGTCCTCGCCGCGAACGCCCGGACCGGCCGCCACGACGCGTCCCTCCATGGGCTTTTCCTTGGCGGTGTCGGGAATGATGATGCCGCCGGAGGTTTGTTCATCCGCCTCCAAGGGCTTGACCAATACCCGGTCGTGCAAAGGCTTAAGATTCATCAAGGTTCTCCATTCAGTTTTATCCAGGCGATGCCGGTTCCGGACCCCGGATTCACCAAGTTGTTAGCACTCTATTGGATTGAGTGCTAAGTTTATAATATGGCCTGCCCGCCCCTGTCAAGCAAGACCTCGGGAGCGGAAAAATTCTAATATATCAGTGGCTTTTCTGGGAAATCCGGCGCTCGAACCGGGCGATGTCGCTTTCCTTCATACCCACCCGCAAGCGGGCGTGACCGCCGTCGTCGCGCCGGCTCAACACCTCGCCGTGGGCATACAGCCAGGCGATGGCCGAGCCGTCGGCGAGCGATAGCGAATATTCGACGATCCGGCGCGAAAGCGCCAGACGCCGCTCGAGCCATGCCAGCAGCTCATCCGCCCCCTCCCCCGTCAGCGCCGAGACCGGAACGGCATCGGGGTTCCGCGCGGCCTGGTTTCGGACTTTTTCCCGCGCCTCCTCATCGAGCAGATCGATCTTGTTCAAGGCTTCGAGCAGGCCGGTGTCGACCAACTCGTCGAGCCCCATTTCCGACAACACCTTATGGACATCGAGCTTCTGGGCCTCGCTATCGGCATGGGAGATATCGCGGACATGGAGGACGATGTCGGCGGCCAGGACCTCTTCCAGCGTCGCCCGGAAGGCGGCGACGAGATCGGTCGGCAGATCGGCGATGAAGCCCACCGTGTCCGACAGGATCACCTTGGCGCCGGTGGGCAGATCGACGGCCCGCATGGTCGGATCGAGGGTGGCGAATAATTGGTCGGCGACCACGACCTCGGCCCGGGTCAAGCGGTTGAACAGGGTGGACTTGCCGGCATTGGTGTAACCGACGAGGGCGACGACCGGATAGCGGCGGGCCCGGCGGTGCAGTCCGCGGGTGCGCTTGACCTCCTCGAGCTCGCCGCGCAGCCGGTGAATCCGCTGGTCGATCTGGCGCCGGTCGGTTTCGATCTGGGTTTCGCCGGGGCCACCGAAGAATCCGTGGCCGCCGCGCTGGCGTTCGAGGTGGGTCCAGCTCCGCACCAGGCGGCTTCGCTGATAGGAAAGGGCGGCGAGTTCGACCTGGGAGCGGCCTTCGCGGGTGCGCGCGCGGGCGCCGAAAATCTCGAGGATCAGGCCGGTGCGGTCGATGA
>JAZFWG010000165.1:0-9121 GCA_036448135.1 Alphaproteobacteria bacterium | reverse complement strand
CCGATATGAACTTCAATTTTTCCACCGGCTTTGCCGATATTTTCGACGAAATGTTCGGCGATTTCATGGGCTCCAGGCGCGGCCGGACGTCGTCGGGCAAGGGCGCCGATCTCCGTTTCAATCTCGAGATCACCTTGGAACAGGCCTTCTCCGGCAAGCAGACCACCATACGGGTTCCCACTTCGGTGTCCTGCGACGCCTGCCACGGCAGCGGCGCCGCCAAGGGGTCGCGGCCGGTGCCGTGCCCGACCTGCCATGGCCAGGGCAAGGTGCGCGCACAGCAGGGTTTCTTCACCATCGAACGCACCTGTCAGGCCTGCCATGGCGCGGGCAATGTCATCCAGAATCCCTGCTCCGATTGCCAAGGCGCGGGAAGGGTGCGCAAGGAAAAGACACTGTCGGTCAACATCCCGGCCGGCGTCGAGGACGGCACCCGCATCCGCCTTTCCAACGAGGGCGAGGCCGGGGTCCGTGGCGGGCCCCAGGGGGATCTCTATATTTTCCTATCCATCGCCAACCACCAATTCTTCCAGCGCGACGGCTCCAACATCTATTGCCGGGTGCCGATCTCCATGACGACGGCGGCGCTTGGCGGCAGGATCGAGGTGCCCACCGTCGACGGCCAACGCGCCCGGGTCACGATACCCTCCGGGACCCAGTCGGGCCGCCAGTTCCGCCTGCGCAACAAGGGCATGTCGGTGATGCGTAGCGGCACCCGCGGCGATATGTACATCCAGGCCACGATCGAGACTCCGGTGAACCTCACCAAGCGGCAGAAAGAGCTTCTCAACGAATTCCAGCAGGCCGGCAGCCCCAAACGCACCAGCCCGCAATCCGAAGGCTTCTTCTCCAAGGTCAAGGAACTCTGGGAAGACCTCAAGGAAGCGGAATAAACCGTCCCGAGAAAAACCCTCCGCGGCCATATCCTCCTGTGGTTAAATCGCCGCCGGTGTTCACGTGATTGGAGAGTTCAACCATGCCAGAGTCGGAGTCGGAGCTGCGGATCGGTGTGACCGGCGCCGCCGGGCGCATGGGGCGTGCGCTGGTACGCCAGGTGACGGAGACCGAGGGCTGCATCATCGCCGGGGCGACCGAACGGCCGGGTCACGAGGCCGTGGGCCGGGACGCGGGGTCGCTCGCTGGTATCGATGAGCTGGGCGTCGCCATCGGCGATGATCCGGTGGCGTTGTTCGCCCAGGTCAGCGCCGTTCTCGATTTCACGTCTCCGGACACCGCGGCCGAACATATGGCCCTGGCGGCGCAAGGCAGGACCGTCTATGTGGTCGGCACCACCGGCCTCACGGCGGAGCACGAGGCCGAGCTGGCCAAGGCGGCCAGGCACACCGCGATCGTTCAGGCGCCCAACTTCTCGGTCGGGGTCAATTTGATGATGGCTTTGACTGCGCGCGTCGCCGCCATCCTCGATGACGGTTACGACATCGAAATCTTGGAAATGCACCACCGCCACAAGGTCGATGCGCCTTCGGGCACGGCGCTGGGTCTCGGCGAGGCCGCGGCGCGCGGGCGCGGCGTCAATCTGGATGATGTCGCCCAGCGCACCCGCGACGGCGTGATCGGGGCGCGCAAATCGGGGGATATCGGCTTCGCGACGCTGCGCGGCGGCGATGTGGTCGGCGAGCATTCGGTGGTGTTCGCCGGTGACGGTGAACGCTTGGAGATTACCCACAAGGCCGCGGGCCGCCAAATCTTCGCCGGCGGCGCCGTGCGCGCGGCGCTGTGGGCCGACGGCAAGCCGCCCGGCCTTTACTCTATGGCCGACGTGCTCGGGCTCAACGACTAGGGTGTGATCACGACGATTGCGGCACCGGTTGTGGGCGCGCCAGGGCAATGCCGGTGACAATCATGGCGAAGGCGGCGAGCTCCCCCAGCGCCAACCTCTCCCCCAGCCAAACCACGCCGAGCAGCACGCCGATGACCGGGATCAGATAATTGATGGTGGAGGCGAAGATCGGCCCCGCCGAGATCAATAGGCGGAAATAGATCAACGCCGCCAGTCCGGTCGACAACACGCCAAGCGAAAATGTGGCGGCCATGGCGGCCATGGTGGGGTCAAGGGACCAGGGTTGGTCGAGCCAAACCGCCAGCGGCGCCATCAACAGGGCGGAAGAGATCATGCTGCCCGTGGCCAGGGACATCATGGGAATGGTGCGGCAGAGATGGCGGGCATAGACCCCGGTGGCGGCATAGCAGGCGGCGGCGGCGATCAGAGCGAGATAAGCCAGCCCGTCGCCTTCCAGGCGCATCAAGCTTGCCGGCCCCATCAGGACCACCAATCCGGCGAAGCCGCACCCGAGCCCCAGCGCCCGGCGCCCGGTCAGGCCGCGCTCGACGCCCGAGAGGGTGGCGAAGATCACCGTGAACACCGGCATGACGCCGATCAAGATGGCGGCGATACCGCTATCGATACGGATCTCGCCATAGCCGATGAGGACGAAAGGCAATCCGTTGCCGAGAATGCCGACCATGAGGAACTGGCCCCAGCGCCGGAGATCGGCAGAAAACGGCTGCCGTATGATGGATTGCAGCACCACCAGAACCGCCGCCGCCACGGCGATCCGCGAAGCCGCAAGGGTCACCGGCGGAATGGTGGCGACGGCGATCTTGATCAGCGCAAACGAGCTGCCCCAGATCAGCGACAGGGTTATCAACAGGGCGTAATTTCGGGCCCCCGGCGGCGGCGATGAAACGGGATTGGTCACGGAGTTCTCATTGGCTCGGTCAGTGGGTGCGGCGGTGCCTTGATCCCTTATAGGGTTTTGCCGGGCTGCAATCACCGCCTTTGCTTGGGCCTGGGTCCCGGCTACATTGGCGGCCATGAAAAAAGCCGATATCGAAACCTTCTTTCGCCAACTCGAAGCGGCCAACCCGGAGCCCAAGGGCGAACTGGAATATATCAACCCCTACACCTTGCTGGTGGCGGTGGTGTTGTCGGCCCAGGCCACCGACGTCGGCGTCAACAAGGCGACCAAGATGCTGTTCGCCGACGCCGATACGCCGGCCAAAATGCTCGATCTTGGCGAGGCCGCGCTGCGCCAATACATCAAGTCCATCGGCCTTTTCAACACCAAGGCCAAGAACATCATCGGCCTCAGTGAAATCCTGATCGCCGAACATGGTGGCGAGGTGCCGCGGAACCGGGCCGCCTTGGAAACACTGCCGGGCGTCGGGCGCAAGACCGCCAATGTGGTACTCAACATCGCTTTCGGCGAGCCCACCATCGCCGTCGACACCCACATCTTTCGTATCGGCAACCGCACTGGCCTGGCGCCGGGAAAGACGCCGCTCGAGGTGGAACAGGGCCTGTTGAAGGTCGTGCCCGGGAAATACCGCCAACATGCCCATCATTGGCTGATCCTTCACGGCCGCTATCAGTGCGTGGCGCGCAAGCCCAAATGTCCGGACTGCGTGGTCCGCGATGTTTGCGGCTTCGAGGGCAAGGAGACCGTCTAACCCTGTCTAGCCGGAAAGGCCGGCGCGCGGGCCTTGGCCAGCGCCGTCAGACAGCGTCGGCGCGAAACCGGTTTGGTGTTGGGGTGGCGGATCTCGAAATGATGCACCCGGAGAAACCCGTTCCCGGTGTCGTAAAGGAAGAGATCAAGGATACAGGTCGCCCCCCGGTACTGCCAGATTTCCGCCGGGGCGTCGCGGCGGCGGAATTGGGGCTTGCCGAAAAGCTCGGAAATCTCGGCGTGGCTCAGCCCCACGATGCGCTCCGGAACTTTGACCGTCACCGTGGGTGGCGCCGGGCTCACCGGGTCCGGTTGGGGGTCCGATTGGGGCACCGATGGGGATGGCGCCCTCGACGGGGATAGCGCCTTCGAAGGGGATGGCGCCTTCGCCGATTGCCTATTTGTATCCGCGCAGCCGCCAAGGATGAAGATCAACCCAAAGACCAACACCCACCCCGTGGGCGGGGCGGTTGGGAGTCGGGCGCGGCAACGAAGAAAAGACTGAATCACCGAGCCTGTTGCCGCTCCGGCGAGCCTTCGGTTGTGTGCTCTTTCAAGTCATCGGCGGCGGCCGGACCGCAGGGGGGGCTTGCATCCAGGCTTTCCGTGGTTCCGGGCAGGACATTGATTTTGCCCGAGATCTCGCCGCCGGCCTCGATCTCGAGGCGGCTGTATTTGATGGTGCCATAGATTTTCCCGGTGGACCGCACCACCAAGTGCTTGCGGACCGTGAGATCGCCTTCGAAATGACCGCTGATGTCGGCTTCATCGATCACCGCCGTGCCCTTGAAGTGGCCATGGCGGGAGATCTCGATGATCTGGCTTTCGTTGAGATCGGCCTCGACGCTGCCTTCGACCACCAGTTTGTCGCAGGCCATGATCTGGCCGTTGAGGCTGATGTCGCGCCCCACCACCAGGGTCTTGCGGTCGGCGCCGGGACTGGGATAGGACGCCATGTCCGGCAGCGAGACATTGAGGGTGGGAATCGGCAAGCGCCCAGTCGCGGGGATATAAGCCGCCGACGGCAGCTTGGTATTCCTGGAGTGTCCAGGGTTCTGTCTGGACGCGGCGTCGCCCGTGGCCTTGTGGGCGCTTTGCGGGCCACCTTCAGATCCGCTCATTGGGTTGTCCTTTTTTGCAATATGCTGGCGCATCCCTTTGCTTGACGTGATTGGTGCCTTCGGCACCGGCTTTTATGGCGCCAGGATAACCTTTCGCGGCCAACAAAACAAAAGGATTAACGCCTAGCCCGAAAGATACGGAAATCAAGCGCGGTGCTTGTAGCGGTTACGGCTCGCACTATACTGCGCCAGTTTATCAGTAACGCGATTAGGAATTAAAACATGGTGGAAACAACCCTGGACGTGGTCGGTATCGGCAATGCCATTGTTGATGTCATCACAAATGCCAAGGATAAATTTTTGGAGGACAAGCGTCTTGCGAAAGGGGCGATGACCTTAATCAACGCGGCCACGGCTGAGGCGCTTTATAAGGGAATGTCATCGGCGACGGTATGTTCTGGGGGCGCCGCCGCCAACACCATGGCCGGGCTGGCGTCGTTGGGCGGTAAGGGCGCATTCATCGGCAAGGTCCGCGACGATAGGCTCGGTGGCATCTTTCGCAACGGTATTCACGACGCCAATTTGAAATTCGACACCAAACCGGCGGCCAACGGCGCCCCCACGGCGCGGTGCCTGATTTTCGTCACCCCGGACGCGCAACGCACCATGCAGACCTTCCTCGGCGCCAGCCAGGATCTTGGTCCAGATGATATCGACCCCGACACCATCGCTGCCGCCAAGGTCACCTATCTCGAGGGCTATCTGTGGGACCCTCCCGAGGCCAAAAAGGCCTTCAGGAAGGCGGCCAAGCTCGCCCACAAGGCCGAGAGGATGGTGGCGTTGACGTTGTCGGACGGGTTCTGCGTCGCACGCCACCGCGATGATTTCATGGATCTGGTCCAGAACCATGTGGATATTCTGTTCGCCAACGAGGTGGAGATCATCTCGCTCTATCAGGCGACAGGGTTCGACGAGGCCCTGCAAAAGGTGCGCGGCCATTGCCGGGTGGTGGCCTTGACCCGCAGCGAAAAAGGCTCGGTGGTGCTTTCTGGCGATGAGACCCACGACATTGATGCCGCCCCGGTGGCCAAAGTTGTCGACACTACCGGCGCTGGTGATCTTTACGCCGCCGGGTTCCTGTTCGGGTTGACCCGTGGCCTCGATCTCGCCAAGTCGGGGCGCATCGGTGCCCTGGCCGCGGCCGAGGTGATCAGCCATTTCGGCGCCCGTCCCGAAACTTCCCTCGCCAAGCTTGCCGCCGCCAAGGGCCTGTTGCCGGGGGGTTGACGCCGATGTTCGAGACCTAGCCGATGTTCAAGACCTGGATCGAGGCGGTTGCCGTCTACCGGGACCGCCGGATGCTCTGCATCTTGTTCCTTGGCTTCGCCAGCGGCCTACCCTTGGCGCTGACCCTCGGCACCCTCGCGGCATGGATGGCCACCCTTGGGGTCGACAAGACCACCATCGGGCTGTTTGCCCTTGTTGGCCTTCCCTATGCCTTCAAGTTCCTGTGGTCGCCCTTTATCGATGGCATTGAACTGCCGTTCTTCGGCCGGGCCTTGGGACGGCGGCGCAGTTGGGCCATCCTGGCCCAGGTCGCCCTGATCGCGGCGATCGTGGCGTTGGCGGCAGTCGATCCCAGGACCGAGCCGGCACTCACCGCCGTGATCGTCCTCGGGATCGCCTTTTTCTCCGCCAGCCAGGACATCGTGATCGACGCCTACCGGGTCGAGATCCTTGAGGAACAGCAACAGGGTGGCGGCGCGGCGGCGATCCAGATTGGCTATCGCATCGGCATGCTGGCGTCGGGCGCGGGGGCCCTTTACATCGCCGACATCTTCGGCTGGTTCGCCGCCTTCATCACCATGGCAGCCTTGGTCCTGGTGGGTGTCATCACCATCCTTGCCAATCCCGAACCCATCGGCACTATGAAGACCTCCGCCCCGGGCGATTTCATGGACTGGGCCCGCGCCCATGTGGTGGCGCCATTCGCCGACTTTGCCGCCCGCCGCCATTGGCTCGTGATCCTGCTGTTCATCCTGACCTACAAGTTCGGCGATGCCGTCGCCGGGGTCATGACCAATCCCTTCTATATCGAAACCGGGTTTTCGCTGAGCGAGATTGCCAGCGTCAGCAAGGTCTTCGGGGTGGCGGCGACACTGGTGGGAGCCGTCGCCGGCGGCATCACGGTGGCGCGTTGCGGCTTCCTCAAGGCGTTGTTGCTGTGCGGTATCTTGCAGATGCTGTCGAATCTGATGTTCGCGGTCCAGGCCATGGTCGGCGACAACATCGCGGTTCTCGCCGTCACCGTCGGCGTCGAGAACTTCACCGGTGGCATGGGCACCGCGGCCTTCGTCGCCTATCTCTCGTCACTGTGTTCTTTCGCCTTTACCGCGACCCAATATGCGCTGTTTTCCTCCCTGGCGGCGGTGGGACGAACGGTGTTGTCGTCGGCCGGTGGCTGGTTCGCCGATCACATGGGATGGGTGAGTTTCTTCCTGTTGACCACGGTTGCGGCGCTTCCCGGTCTCATGCTGTTGATCTGGCTGATGCGCACCGCCCGCGAGGCTCAGCCGGCGCCGGCCCACTAGAACACCCGCAACCATGGGACTGGTTTATCCAGACCTGTAAGTCGTGATAAAGATGCGGCGATGAACAACGATTGGGAATTGCCGTGATCACACGCCGCAAGTTCATCGGCGGCAGCCTTGCCGCCACTGCCTCGGGCCTCGTCCCCATGGCTGCGGCTCCTGGGACCGTGTTGGCGGCCACACGCCGCCCCCTGATCACCCATGGTATCGCCAGCGGCGATGTGGGTTCCGCACCCGGCGGCGCCGGCGCCGTGATCTGGAGCCGCGCGGACCGCACTTCGCGCATGATGGTCGAATATGCGACCACCGATAAGTTCACCAACGCCACCCGCGTCGAAGGCCCCCTCGCCGGTCCCGAAACCGACTTCACCGCGCGGATCGCGCTTTCCCGGTTGCCTGCGGACCAGCACATCTTCTACCGGGTATGGTTCGAAGACCCGTCCGATGCCAAGGTGGCGGGCATACCGGTGACAGGAAGGTTGCGGACGCCGCCGACTTTGGGCCGCGACATTCTGTTCGCCTGGTCGGGAGACCAGAACGGCGGCGGCTGGGGCATCAATCCCGAATGGGGCGGGTTGAAGATCTTCGACCGCTTACGCCGGGCCAATCCCGACTTCTTCATCCATTCCGGGGACCGCATCTACGCCGACAAGCCGCTTAAGAAAAAGAAAAAGGCGCGCAAGTCCGATTTCGGCGAATATGTCTGGCGCAACCTGGTCACCCCCGCCAAGGCGAAGGTCGCCGAAACCCTGGATGAGTACCGGGGCAACTACAAATACAATTTTCTCGACCCGCATTATCTGCGTTTCAACGCCGAGGTTCCCATGTGCGTGCAGTGGGACGACCACGAAGTCAAAAACAACTGGTATCCGGGGCAGATCATCGATGATTCCCGCTATGGCGAAAGGCGCATCGATGTGCTGGCCGCCCGGGCGCGGCGCGCCTTTTTCGAATATTCACCGATCGAAATCACCGCCGCCGCCGAAGGCCGCGTCTATCGCGGCTTCAGCTACGGCCCCATGTTGGATGTCTTCGTCATCGACTGCCGGTCCTATCGCGGCCCCAATGGCACCAACGACCAGGATCGGCCCGGACCCGCGACGGCGCTTCTCGGCGGCAATCAGATCGCCTGGCTCAAGCGCGGCCTCGGCGCATCGCGCGCGACCTGGAAGGTGATCGCATCTGACATGCCGATCGGTCTCCGGCAAGGAAACAAGAAACACATCGAAGCCTGGGCCAATGGTGATGACGGGGGGCCGCTCGGCCGCGAATGGGAGATCGCCGATCTGCTGCGGTTCATCAAGCACAATGGGATCAAGAACGTGGTGTGGCTGACCGCCCAGGTCCATATCGCCGCCGCCAACCACTATCACCCCGACCGCGCCGCTTTCACCGATTTCGATCCGTTTTGGGAGTTCATCGCCGGGCCGCTTCATACCAATACCGGGAAAGGAAGGAAAAAGCGGCGCGATGGCACCTTCGGGCTTGAGGTCGTCTATACCAATGCCGACGGCATCAAGCATCCGCCGATCGACGGCCGTCAGAATTTCGGCACCGTCGCCATCGATGGCCGCTCTCAGGTCATGACGGTGGCGTTCACCGACCTTGCCGGCAAGACCCTTTACAGCATGAATTTGGAACCGGAGCGCTGAGACGCGATTGCCGGTAATAGCCTAGCGCGAGACCACCCGAATATGCGGGCCGTCATCGTCCCGCCCCTTGCGGTGCGCCGGCGGTTCCGCATCGATCGCGTCATGGGAAGCGAGGACGGCGATATTGACGATGTCGGTCACCGTCGATCCCATTTGCATGATCTGCGCCGGTTTTTCGAGGCCGATGAGCAGGGGGCCGATGACGGTGCCGCCGCCGAGCTCTTGGAGCAGCTTGGATGAGATTTTGGCGGGATCGAGCGCCGGCATGACCAGCACATTGGCAGCCTCGGTCAGGTGGCTGAACGGGTAATACCGCGCCCGCAATTCCGAATTGAGCGCGACATCCG
>JAZFWG010000164.1:0-5105 GCA_036448135.1 Alphaproteobacteria bacterium | reverse complement strand
TGCCGAAGAGTTCACCAAATGGGCCGAGCCGATCCGTTCGCAGATAAAAACCGGGATCTGTGACAACCAGCACACGGTTGTTCTTGATTTGCTGGAACAGTACCCTGGCAAAACTGGACTGCCGCGCGAAGAATTTCTTGATCACCTGGACGATCCGGACCCTGACTGGATGAAATCCATCAGCGTGCTGCTGATGGTCGGCGGCGGCGACAAAGGCCACTGGTTGGCCGGCGAAAAGGAAGAGGACAAGCGCGAAATATTCATGGGCCGCAAGTACGAGGACGCCGGAGCCCGCGCTCATGTCCTCTATGTTCCGCGCTACGGTCATTACGGCATGATGGAACTCTTCAACGAAAAGATCGCCTATTGCTGGCTATGGGCCTTCCGCAATGGATATTTCCCCAGCTGAGGACAACTCACCCGAGCCGTGCGCCGATCGGCCGTCCCCGCCGCGGGATGACGCCGCACCATGACCCCCCTATGGTGGTCGGTTTGTCGACGGTGGGTTTGGCTCCGCCGCGGCCGTATGCCGCCGCCGTCTGTCGCCAACCCGGTGTGGTACTTCGCTTACGGCTCCAACATGAACGAGCGGCTGTTTCGGGACCGCCGCCACATGACCCCGATCACGGCCCGGATCGGCCGGCTGAACAACCATCGCCTTTGCTTCACCGTCGCCGGTGGCCGGCGGCCCGGGGTCTCGGCGCCAGCCAACATCGCCGATGATCCCGGCGGCGTGGTCCACGGTGTCCTTTACCTGCTGCCGTTGCGCAAGTTCGTCCGCCTCGACGCCAGCGAAGGCCGCCAATACGCCTATCTCTGGACCGAGGTCCAGGACGAGGCCGGCGAGACCATCCCTGTCGTGACCTTCAAGGCCACGCCCAGCGCGCCCGAAGGCCGGCCATCACCGCCCTATATGAAGATTGTCCGCGAGGCGGCACGCCAGCGCGGCTTGCCGCAAGCGTATATTTCCTTCCTCGATCGCGTCGAGACGGCGCAATGACGGGAACCCTGGCTTGGCCGCAAATGGCCCGGCGGCGGGAAGAGACCCCTCAGGCTTCCCGGTTCGCGGTGACGGGGCCTTTCCCCCGCCTCATGCTCGCGGTCTTGAGTTGGCCGCAGGCGGCATGGATATCGCGGCCCCGGGCCCGGCGCACCGGCGCCGATAGCCCGGCATCGTTGATGATGCGGGCGAACCGCGCGATGGCATCATCGTCCGAGCATTGATAGGGCGCGCCCGGCCACGGGTTGAAGGGAATGAGGTTGGTCTTGGCGGGAATGCCCCGGAGCAACCGCACCAATTCCCGTGCGTCGGCGGGGGAATCGTTGACGTCCTTGAGCATGACATATTCGAAGGTGATGCGCCGGGCGTTGTGGCTGCCGGGATAGGCGCGGCACGCCGCCAGCAGGTCCCGGAGCGGCCATTTGCGGTTGATGGGCACCAAGACGTCGCGCAACTCGTCGGTCACCGCGTGCAACGACACCGCGAGGTTGACGTCGATCTCCTCGCCGCAACGGCGCATCACCGGCACCACGCCCGAGGTCGAAAGGGTGATGCGGCGCTTCGACAGCGCCAGGCCCTCCGGGTCCATGACGATTTTAAGCGCCTGGGCAACATTGTCGAAATTCAATAGCGGCTCGCCCATGCCCATCATCACGATGTTGGAGACCTTGCGGCCGAATTTGGGCGCTGGCCATTCCCCGAATTCATCGCGGGCGACCATGACCTGGGCGACGATTTCGCCGGCGGTGAGGTTGCGCACCAGGTTCTGGGTGCCGGTATGGCAGAAACTGCAACTGAGGGTGCAGCCCACCTGGGACGACATGCACAGGGCGCCGCGGTCGTCTTCGGGGATATAGACGCACTCCACCTCATTGCCGTCGCCAAGCCCCAGCAGCCATTTCCGGGTGCCGTCTGTGGAGGTCTCGGCGCGGTTGATCGTCGGCCGCGCAAGGGTGAAGCGGGCCTCGAGTTTTGCCTGCAAGTCCTTCGCGAGCGTCGTCATCTCGGCAAAGCCGGTGGCGCCCCGGTGGTAGATCCAGTGCCACAGCTGCTTGGCGCGGAACGGCTCAACACCCAGGGACGCAACCGCGTCGGCCAACTCCTGGCGCGAAAGCCCGATCAGGCTCGGCAACGCCTTCGGTGAGGCGGGCACCGGCTGACCATCGCGGGTAGGGCCGTGGTGAGGTTGGTTGGCTGACATGACGGGTCTCATTGTGACCAGGTGGCTATTTGATGCCGCAGGCCTTGTTGATGCGCCGGTAGATGCGGCTGAATCCACGCAGCGAATAGGTGTCCGTGGTCCGGGTGCCGCGCTGAGACGTGCCGCGCACGGTCATGCGGTTGCCCTTGATCATGGACTTGACCATGGCCTGTTCGTCGGCCGCGGTCAGCGCCCAGGCGGTATCGCCCTTGGTGAACAGCTTGAATTTCCGCCTGCCGATGGCGACTTCGACGGTGCTGTCCAACTTGTACTTGTATCCGGCATGGAAGTTGATGATATCGCGCTCCTTGTCGGCCGGGCGGTGGGTGACGAATACCACGACATCGCCGCGTTTCTTATATTTGCCGACCGTCTTGATCGGCTGGCTGGCCATGTAACAGGTCTTCTTGCCCTTCTCCACCAATTGGTAGGCCTCCCAGTCGCGGTGGGTGCCGAGGACCTTGGATTCCGCGGCGATGGCGCCGGCCCCAAGGCCAACCACGAGCGAGAGCGCAACTAGAATCGCCACTGGGGCCGACGAGATGGGTATATATCGCGTTGAAGTCATCGGTTCAGTTTAGCAAATTCGCTTGAGGCTGTACTCATAAAGGGTTGTGGCGCTGGTCTGTTTCCAGTCCCGGACACCGTGTCATAAAATCGGCTTCGCCCTCAGCCCCGTTTGCTGCGGACCACGGGCGCGCCACGGACATGGGGCATCGGCGCCACGACGGGGCCATGGGGCGTCACCGGGCGGGCGGCAAACCGGCCCATGGCGGCCATGCGGTCATACATCACGATGGCGCCTGCGGTGGCGACATTGATGCAGAACTTTGTCGGAATTTTGACGATGAATTCGCATTTGGCGACCATCGCCGGCGACAGGCTGCCGCGTTCGGGGCCCAGCACATAGGCGGCGCAGCGGGGATGGCGGAAGGATGGCAGGTCGACCGCGTCGTCAAGGAGTTCGATGCCGACCAGGGTGCAGCGGTCGGGCAGAATGAGGGAGGCGGGGTCCTCGAAGGCGTAAAACGGGACCTGTCCGGGCGTATCGGAGGTATCCGCGATACCGCCTTTGCGGGGGTCGTAGGTGCCGTCCACGGTAAAGACGAACGACGCGCCGAAGCCGTGGGCCGAGCGGAACAGATTGCCGGCGTTCATGGATTTGCTCAATCCCTCGACGCCGATGCCGAAATAGCCACGCATGGGACCAAGAATTAGCCCCCAAAGCCGACAAATCAACCCCCATCTGCTTCTCCATGGCCCCGGCAATGCTGGCGCAGGACGGCGTATCCACGTAGTTTGGCGCCGATGCCGCCTCCCCCCTCCCCAGCCAACGCCTTGTTTTTTCGCCGCACCACCACAGCCATCGCCAAGTGGTGGCGCGGGTTGCCAAAAAACGTGCATGCCGCGTTGTGGATCTCCCTCGGCGGGTTTCTCCTGGTGTGCATGAGCTCCCTGATCAAGGAACTGGGCGAAGAGCTTCACACCTTCCAGATCGTGTTCATCCGCAGTCTGTTCGGGATGTTCTTCATCCTGCCGGTGATGCTGAACCACGGCCTCGCCAGTTTCAAGACGCAGCGGCCCTTGCTTCATTGTGTGCGCGTGTGCCTTGGCATGATCACCATGTATTGCGTGTTCTATACCCTGATCCATATGGCGCTGGCCGAGGCCGTCGCCATTGTGTTCTCGCGGCCACTGTTCGTGTTGCTGTTGGCCATTCCCCTGCTCGGTGAAGTGATCGGCTGGCGCCGTGCCACCGCCACTGCGGTCGGGTTTTTGGGCGTCCTGGTCATGGTCAAGCCCGGCACCCCGGATTTCGAGCCGGTGGCCCTGGTCGCGGTTATAGGAGCCATGTTCGCCGGGTCCGTGATCATCGCCATCAAGAAGCTGTCGGCGACGGACTCGGTCCGCTGCATCGTGTTCTGGTTTTCAGCCGGCGGCACCCTGATCTCCTTGATCCCGGCCATGATCGTGTGGCAAATGCCGAGCGCGGAAGCCTGGTTCATGCTCATCGCGGTCGGGGGGTTCGGGGTGACCGGACAGATAGCGTCGACAAGGGGGTTTTCTCTGGGCGAGGCCAGCGCCGTCGCCGCCTTCGACTATCTGCGCCTGATCTATGCCGGCATTTTCGGCATCATCCTATTCGCCGAGATCCCCGATACATCGGCGCTGACCGGCGCCGCCATCATCGTCGCCAGCACCTTGTACATCGCGCGCCGCGAAATCAAAGTCGCCGCCGGCCGCAATCAGCGCCAAGTGCCGGAACCGCCGGGAACCAGCACATAAGCCAAGCGCACCTTAGGCGTCTCCGACATGGCCAAGGGCCGGTCGCCCCGCGGCCTTGCGCTTGGCGGTGCCGGCACCGCGCGCTATGGTCTCGGCATGAGTGGCGATTTGACCTCAGCGCCAAGCCTCGATGACATCGAGGTGATGGCGCGCCGCGCCCTGGCGGAAATCCCCGATGAGCTGCGCCGCCATATCCACGACGTGGTGATCCGGGTCGAGGAATTTCCCGACCCGGAGACCGAGCACGCCATGGGGCTCGGAAGCCCGTTCGATCTTCTCGGCCTTTATCGCGGCGTGTCCATCGACCGCAAAAGCGTGCTCGATGCGCCATCCGATGTCGACATGATCTTTCTCTACCGCCGCCCTTTGCTCGATTACTGGTGCGAGAGTTCCGAACCGTTGGATAAGATCGTCCGCCATGTGTTGATTCACGAAGTCGGCCACCATTTCGGCTTCAGTGACGACGACATGATGCGTATCGAAAAAAAGATGTCATGAGTTTGGTCATGGTCGCACCTTGGGCGGTGCTGGTGGGGTATTGTCTTATTGTCCTGCGTATGACACCGGTGCGGGTGACGCCGGTTCAGTTCTTCGCCGGCAATTCCGACGCCGGCCGCG
>JAZFWG010000163.1:0-6069 GCA_036448135.1 Alphaproteobacteria bacterium | reverse complement strand
TCGAGAAGCTGTTGGCGCGCATCCCCGAAGGCAGCGGCATCACCTTCACCGACGAACAGCTCGAAGTGGTCGACCTCGCCTTTTCCAACTGGAATGGCGTTCACCCCATCGACATCCGCTGCTCCATCCCGATCTGGCGGCGATTCTATATCAGCCTTGTGGCCGGCCCGGAACGGCGCAGCAAAGAGCGCCGTCAACAGGACCGGGAGGCCCACCCCCTGATGATCTTCGGCAATATCGTGCTGATCGCCTTTTCACTGATCGCGGTTGGGCTGGCGCTGATGCTCTATGGCGATGGGTTCACCAATACTCTCAAGGAAAGCTGGTTCCTGTTCCTGCAACAGGTCAGCGCGGTCCGGGATTTCCTGTTCGGCGTTTGACCGCACCCAGCAATTTAAGGCGGCGTTATTTCGCCGCCTGTTTAAATCCCTGAAAGCCTTGCTCCGCCGCCGCGTCCGCGCCGGTCTCGGACTGCTGCCGTGACGACTTCGCCTTGCCCATCTCCTCGCGCAGCATGGCGAACAGCACGTGGTCGCTCCACACCCCATTGATCTTAAGATATTTGGGCGCGAAGCCCACTTCGCAGAAGCCGCACTTTTGTAGCAGGCCCCGGCTCGCGGTATTGTCGGGCAGGCACGCGGCCTCGACGCGATGGAGGCTGAGCCGCCCGAACGCGAAAGGCAGGATGCACTGTATCGCTTCTGTCATGTGGCCTTGGCGCGCGTATGGCTGGCCCACCCAGTAGCCGAGCGAGCCGCATTGGGCAACGCCGCGGCGGAGGTTGGTGAGGCTGACCCCCCCCAACAGCGCATCATCATCGGCGCGAAAGATGAAAAAGCTGTAGCCGGTGCCGTTGCGCCATTCCTCGGCATAGTGGCGCTGGCGTTGGCGGAAGGACGAACGGCCCAAGGCGTCCCGGGGCCATGCAGGCTCCCAGGGCCGGAGGAAATCCTCGGACTCGCGCCGCAGATCGGACCAGGGCTGCCAATCCCCATCGCGCGGCGGACGCAGATAGACCGGCCCATGATTCAGCCGTTCATCGGAGGCCGGCGGCAACAGCCCTCTCAGAAAATCCATCATTGGCCCGCCTCACGGGATTGCGAGTGATCCTGGTCGCGGCCCTGGAAGCGCGCAGCTAGAGGCGCCATAGTCTCGACGCGGCCGACCGGCCCCAGGCCGGTGAACACGGGCCGGCTGGCTGTAAGCCGCCCGGCGACCCGGCCGATGGCGGCAATATCGATGGCCTCGACCTCGGCCAGAACCTCGTCAAGAGGCAGAGGATGGCCATAGATCAAGCTGTGCTGGCCGAGCCGTTCACAGCGGGCCGAGGTGCTTTCCAGCGCCATCATCATGCCCGCCTTGAACTGGGCCTTGACCCGGTTGAGCTCTTCTTCCTTGACGGTGGCACCGATGGCGCTGATCTCGTCGCACAGCACCGGTATCAACTCCTCAACCTCTTTCTCGCCGGTCCCGGCATAAACCCCAAACAGCCCGCCATCCACGTAGCTGGCGGTGAAACTATAGATGCTGTAGACCAGCCCGCGCTTCTCCCGGATTTCCTGGAACAAGCGCGACGACATGCCGCCACCCAACAGATTCGACAGCAAGGAAACCGCATAGTAATCCGGATCCTTATAGGGAATGCCATCGAAGCCGACGATCAGGTGGACCTGTTCCAAGTCGCGGTGCTGGTGGCTCTCGCCGCCGCCATAGCGGGCTCCCTCGCCGCCCGCAGCCTGAGAGGACGGCAGGCCCCCGAATTCGGCCTTGGCCAGTTCGACCAGCTCGCCATGGTCGACACGGCCCGCCGCCGCCAGCACCATACGTGGGCCAAGATAGTTGTCGCGCATGTAGCCGGAAATCGCGTCGCGGCTCATGGCACCGACGATATCCGCCGAGCCGAGAATGGGCCGGCCCAGGGACTGGCGCGGATAGGCTATTTCCTGGAACATGTCGAAGATGATGTCGTCGGGGGTGTCGAAGGACTGGCCGATTTCCTGGATGACGACGGCGCGTTCGCGCTCGAGCTCGTCTTTATCGAAGATCGAATTCTGGAGGATGTCGGCGAGGATATCGACCGCCAGCGGCACATCGTCCTTGAGCACCCGGGCGTAATAGGCCGTGTTCTCCCGCGAGGTATAGGCGTTGAGATGGCCGCCGACGGATTCGATCTGCTCGGCGATGTCCTTGGCCGTGCGCCGCTCGGTGCCCTTGAACGCCATGTGCTCCAACAGATGGGCGACGCCGTTGATGTCCTTGGATTCGTGGCGGGCCCCGACGCCGACCCAGACCCCGACCGAGGCGGTCTCGACCGTATCCATGGCGTCGGTCACCACCTTGAGGCCATTGTCCAGGGTCGTAACTTCGACGGTCATGCCACCCTCTTCTCGAACGCGTGCTCGCGGACGAAGCCGCGGACCGCGGCCACATCATAGGCCAGAGTCTCGAATTGTTCTGGACGGTCGTAAAGCCCTTGGAGGCACGCCGGCAATGGCGGGTTGATCCCGGTGGCGCGCTCGACCGCTTCGGGGAACTTGGCGGGATGGGCGGTGGCGAGCGAGACCATGGGCACGCTGGGATCGCGCCGGTGGGCCCGGCCGCCGGCAACACCGACGGCGCTGTGGGGGTCTAAAAGCTCTGCGCATTCACGATGGACCGCGGCGATGGTCTCGAGGGTCTCGTCATCGTCGAGACGATGGCCATCAAAAATTTTGTGTGCTTCTTCCAGCAGTCCCTCTGCCAAGGAAATCTCCCCGGTGTCGTGGAACGCCGTCATTTGCTGGGCGAGGCGCGACGCGTCGCGGCGGTAAAGCTCGAACAGGTAGCGTTCGAAATTGCTGGCCACCTGGATGTCCATGCTCGGCGACAGCGTCGGCTGCACCTTGCCGGTCTTCAAGGTCCCGGTCTCGAGACAACGCGCGAGGATATCGTTGCGGTTGGTGACCAGCACCAGATGGTCGATGCCAAGGCCCATGCAACGCGCCGCATAGCCGGCATAGATGTTGCCGAAATTCCCGGTGGGCACCGAGAACGCGATGCGCTGGTCGGGCGCGCCGAGTTCCGCCGCGGCGACAAAATAATAGACGACCTGGCCCAGGATCCGGGCCCAGTTGATGGAGTTCACCCCGGTGAGGCGGACTTCGTCGCGGAAGTTGGCATCGTTGAACAGCGCCTTCACCAGGGCCTGGCAGTCGTCGAAGGTGCCCTCGATGGCGATATTGTGGACGTTGGCGGCGGCCACCGTGGTCATCTGGCGGCGCTGGACCTCGGACACCCGACCCTTGGGGTGGAGGACGAAGATATCGATGGCGGCGTGGTCACGGCAGGCCTCGATCGCCGCCGAACCGGTGTCCCCGGAGGTGGCGCAGATCACCGTCGCCCGCTCGCCGCGCGCACTCAGCACATGGTCGAACAAATTGCCCAGCAGCTGCATGGCGTAGTCCTTGAACGCCAGCGTCGGGCCATGGAATAGCTCCATCAGCCACTCATTGGCGCCAAGCTGCTTCAAGGGCGCCACCGCCTCATGGTCGAAATTCCGGTAGGTGGCGGTAACCATATCGGAAAAGGTGGCGGCGTCGATGTCGTCCTCGACGAACGGCAGCATCACGCGGCAGGCGACCTCGGCATAGCCGAGGCCTTTGAGGCCACGAATGTCGGCGGCGGTGAATTCGGGCCAGGCTTCGGGCACGTAAAGGCCGCCATCGCGGGCAAGCCCGGTCAGCAGGATTTCGTTGAAGCCAAGAACCGGCGCCGAGCCCCGGGTGCTGATGTAACGCAACGACAAAACCTCCGAATCACAGCTTGACCGCGGCAAGCGGCCCGCCGCCTTGAGGGGTATCCGCCCGAGAGACTATAGGGCGCGGTGCGCATCGGCAACCGTCACGCCAGGGCCCAGTCCCAAGCTCGGCCCCATTACCGGCCCGGTTACGAGCCCAGATACCGGTCCCTCAGATGTTTCCGGTAAAGCCCGGGATCAAGTGGCTTTCCCGTCGCGGCCAACAGAAGTTCCAAGGTCGTCGGACGCGACCCCTGGGCATGGACGTTGTCGCGCAACCAGGCGATGACGGTGGTGAAATCTCCCTTGCCCAGGCGCGCCATGGTATCCGCGTCGGCGCGCCGCGCAGCGTCGAACAATTGCGCCGCCGCCATGGCGCCCAGGCTATAGGTCGGGAAATAGCCCCAGGCGCCGTCATACCAGTGGATGTCCTGGAGGCACCCTTCACCGTCATTGGCCGGCCTCAGCCCCAGGAACCCCTCGAGGGCATCGTTCCAGGCACCGGGCAGGTCTTCGAACGCTAGATCCCCGGCGATGATGGCCTGTTCCAGGCGGTAGCGCATGATGACGTGGCAGGGATAGGTGACCTCGTCGGCGTCGACACGGATCATCCCCGGTTCCACCCGGGTATAGAGCCGGTAGAGGTTCTCCGCCTCCCAGGCCTCGCCGCCGCCGCCGAAGGCGCGGCGCAACAGCGGCGCCATGAAGGTGATGAACTCGCGGCTGCGGCAGGCCTGCATTTCCACCAGCAGGGACTGGCTCTCATGGAGGGCCATGCCGCGGGCCTGACCCACCGGCTGATGGCGCCATGTCTTGGGCAGACCCTGTTCATAGAGGGCATGGCCGGTTTCGTGGAGCACCCCCATCACCGCCGGCATGAAATCGTCGGTGGTATAGCGGGTGGTGATGCGGACATCTTCCGCCACCCCACCGCAGAACGGATGATGGCTGATATCGAGGCGGCCATGGTCGAAATCGAAACCGACGACTTTCATCAGCTCGACACACAACCGGCGCTGGGCGTCCTCATCGAACGGCCCTTCGAGGGGGACCGGCGCCGGCAAGCTTGCCTGGTGGTCCAGCACCTCGCCCAGGAAGCCGGGTAGGAATTCCGCCAGATCATTGAACACCGGGTCGATTTCGGCGGCGCGGGCGCCGGGCTCGTGTTCGTCCAAAAGCGCGTCATAGGGCGCACAACCGAGCGCTTCGCCCTTGGCCTGGGCGGCCTCGCGCACCAATTCGAGCACCGCCTTGGCCGGACCGAGGACGGCGGCAAAGTCGCTTTCATCCTTGGCGCGGCGCCACTGCATTTCACAGGCGGCGCTGGCCTTGGACAGGGCGGCGACCAACTCGGGCGTCACCGCCGTGGCGTGGGTCCAGATCCGCCGCATCTCGCGGAGATTGGCCCGCTGCCAGTCGTCGAGATCCACCATTTGGCCCTCGGCGGCGGCAAGCAGGTCCGCCATGGCGGCGGCGGTGAGGATTTCATGGGCGAGGACCTTGAGGGTCGCGAGCTGTTCGCCGCGGGCCTCGGCGCCGCCTTGGGGCATCATCGCCGCCATGTCCCAATGGAGCATGGCGATGACGTCCCACACCTGCGACAGCCGCGCGAAGTGCCGTTCCAGTTCGCCATAAGGGGCGTTGGTCATGGGGTCTCAGCCGTCATCGCGACCGGCCTGGCGCGTGCGCCACTTCTTCCGGGCGATGAAGAACAGGACGGCCACGACGGCGATGCCAAGGAGAATCATTGGCCCCACTCCGGTGGCGGCGCCACCGGTGCCATGGGCCAAGGCTGGTGAAATCAACATCCCGACCCCTTTGAGGCTATCTAACGAGAGTTAGCGCAAATAGAACCCCCGGACGGTCCAATCCGGCGGCCAGGTCCGCAAGGCGATGGGATCATCCCGCCGCGAAGAAGATGCCCCGCGAGAAGAGGGTATTGTCTGCTTCCTGGGCCATCAGGAACACAAACACCAGAATCGCCAACGGCGGGACCATGATGGCATAGACCAGGGCGAGGCGCTCCCACATCATGTGCATGAAGACGGAAACGATCAGCCCCGCCTTCAACATCATGAAAATGAGGATCAGGGACCACCTGAGATAGCCCTGGAGTTGAAAATAGTCGACAAGATAGGAGCCGGTGCTGAGGACGAAAAGCCACGCCCAGATCTTGATATAGATACCAAGGGGATGTTGTTGGCCTTCTACGTGTGCGTCTGTGTGTGCCATGTTTACGCATTACCAAAGATAGAAAAATGCGAAGATGAAGACCCACACCAAATCGACGAAAT
>JAZFWG010000162.1:0-5885 GCA_036448135.1 Alphaproteobacteria bacterium | reverse complement strand
GGCTGCCAACCGATCCTATGGGCTAGACTATCTTCTCCTAGTGGACGGTTTCGCCATGGAGTGTCTGGTCAAGACCTTCGCGCTCGGAGTCCTCGTCTATGCGCAGTCCGATGACAACATCGATGATCTTGAAGATGATGAAACTCACCACCGCGCAATAGATGATGGTGACGCCGATGCCGTACATCTGCAGCCCGATCTGCGCCACATTGCCCTCGATCGCACCCTTGGTGCCACCGATCGCCTCGGCGGCGAAGACACCGGTGAGCAACGCACCGACGATGCCGCCGATGCCGTGGATGCCGAAACAATCGAGGGAATCATCGTAGCCGAGCTTATGCTTGAGGATGGTCGCGCCCCAGTAGCAGACGATGCCGGCGACGATGCCGATGATCAGGGCGCCGGAGGGGTCGACGAAACCCGAAGCCGGGGTGATGGCGACCAACCCGGCGATGGCGCCGGAAATGATGCCGAGGACACTGGGCTTGCCCAGGAATTTCCATTCGGCGAACATCCAGGTCAGCGCGGCGGTGGCGGTGGCGATCTGGGTGACGGCCATGGCCATGCCGGCGCTGCCATTGGCGGCGACCGCGGATCCGGCGTTGAAGCCGAACCAGCCGACCCACAACAACGACGCGCCGATGACCGAAAGCACGAGATTGTGGGGCGCCAGGTTTTCGGTGCCGTAGCCGATGCGTTTGCCGAGCACGAGGGCGCCGACCAGACCGGAGACACCGGCATTGATATGCACCACGGTGCCGCCGGCGAAATCGAGCACGCCCGCGTCAGCGAGGAACCCGCCGCCCCACACCCAATGGGCGATGGGAACATAGACAAACACCAGCCATAGGCCCATGAACCACATCAAGGCCGAAAACTTCATGCGGTCGGCCAGCGACCCGGTGATCAGCGCCGCGGTGATGATGGCGAAGGTGGCCTGGAAGGTCATGAACACGGATTCAGGGATTGTGCCGGTGAGCCCGCCGACGGTCATGCCGTTGAGGAAGATGCGGCCGAGGCCGCCGATCCAGGCGTTGAGGTCGCCGCCGTCGGTAAAGGCCAGGCTATAGCCCAGCATCATCCACAGCACCGTGGCCAAACAACAGATGGCGAAGCTCTGCATCATGGTGGCGAGGACATTCTTCCTGCGCACCATGCCGCCGTATAACAGGGCGACGCCCGGAATCGTCATCATCAGCACGATGGCGGTCGAGGTCAGCATCCAGGCGGTATCCCCGCTATCGAGCTTGGGCGGGGGCGCCGCTTGGGCCAGGGCCTCGGGTGCGGCGAACACCATGCCGATCACCATCGCCGCCATTGCGGCGGCGGAATATCTCAATCGTTTCATTACACTCTCCCTACAAGGCTTCAACATCTGTCTCTCCCGTGCGGATGCGCGTGGCGTTTCCGAGGTCGAGGACGAAAATCTTTCCATCACCGATCTTGCCGGTCCTGGCGGTATTGACGATGCATTCGGTGATCCGGTCGACGAGACTGTCGTCAACCGCGAGTTCAATCTTGGTCTTGGGCAGGAAATCGACCTGATATTCCGCCCCACGATAAATCTCGGCATGGCCCTTTTGCCGGCCGAAGCCCTTGACCTCGGTCACCGTCATGCCCTCGACGCCGAGTGCGGTCAGGGCATCACGAACCGGGTCAAGCTTGAAAGGCTTGATAATGGCAATAACAAATTTCATGACGCTTTCCCTTCATATCGCCACACAGACCCTAGCTAAGGGGGCCATTTCAAAAACCGTGCCGGTTCCGGCTTAAATTGAATAATCTCTTCCTTTCAATGAGATAAGATAAAAGACAGCGGCCTACACGCGGTTTGCACCCCCCAAATTGCCTATATTTTGATCAAGAAAATATAGGAGACTATTTTTTAAGCACTTGTGATTGGAGTCACGCAGATTGACCGCCATAACCCCGATTCGCGGTGAATTCGGTATCACAACCCACCATGCGGCTGGACCTGGCGGCGCCCGCGAGCGAAACTCGCGCCATGGCCCGAGATCATGGAAAAAGTGCCAGGAAGAAGAATAAAGACAGCTTGATCGACGCCGATGTGCTGGCCGATGTGCTGATAATCGGCGGCGGCATGGTGGGGCTGACGCTGGCCACCGCGTTGGGCGCCGAAGGGCTCGATGTCACCGTCCTCGACCGCGATGATCCCCGGGGCGTGCTTGACGCAGCCTTCGACGGCCGGGTTTCGGCCATCGCGCTGGGGTCCCGGCGGGTGCTGGAAACCCTCGATCTGTGGCGGGTGCTCGCCCCCGAGGCCGAGGCCATCCGCGACATCCGGGTCAGCGACGGCGCCTCGCCCCTGGTGCTCGATTTCGATCACAGCGCCGTGGGCGATGAACCCATGGGCCATATCGTCGAGAACCGGGCGCTGCGGCGCGCCCTGCTGCAACGCGTCACGCCGATGGCCAATGTGCAGTTGCTGGCGCCGGTGAAGGTGGTGTCGCTGGCCTTCGGCGTGGGCAAGGTGGAGGTGGCGCTCGATGACGGGCGCAAGCCAAAGGCACGGCTATTGGTGGCCGCCGACGGCCGCAATTCCTGGACCCGGCACGATCAGGGCATCGCCACCACCGAATGGTCCTATCCCCAGGCCGCCATCGTTTGCACGGTGGTTCACTCCCGCCCGCACCGGGGCTTGGCCCATGAACGGTTTTTGCCGCCGGGGCCGTTCGCCATATTGCCCATGACCGACGACAGCTCGAAACAAGGGCAGGTGCGTCACCGCTCCTCCATCGTCTGGACCGAACATGCTGAACGCGTGCCCGAACTGCTGGCCCTCGATGACGTTGGATTCAATCAAGAACTCGCCCGTCGCTTCGGCGGCGAGCTCGGCGATGTGGCTGTCCTTGGCGGGCGTTGGTCCTATCCGCTGTCATTGATGCTGGCGGAACGCTATGTCGGCGACCGCCTCGCCCTGGTCGGTGATGCCGGCCACGCCATCCATCCCATCGCCGGCCAGGGTCTCAATATGGGGCTGAGGGATGTCGCCGCCTGTGCCGAGGTGGTGGTGGAAGCCTGGCGTCTCGGCCTCGACATCGGCCATGGCGTGGTGCTCGAGCGTTATCAGGAATGGCGGCGGTTCGACAATGTGACGTTGGCCGCCGTAACCGATGGACTGAACCGGCTGTTTTCCAATGACGTGGCACCGGTGCGCATGGCGCGGCGTGTCGGTCTTGCCGCCATCAACCGTATCGCACCTGCCAAGCGGTTGTTCATGCACCATGCCATGGGCGTGGTCGGGGATCTGCCCAGGCTGGTGCGCGGCGAGCCGCTGTAAACATTATTTCATTAGGGATCGCGGCTCAGCCCCTTGGCCTTGAGCGCATCGAGATAGCCTTGCCACAACTCGTCCTGGTTCGTGCCCAGCTCATGGAGATATTTCCAGGAATAAATGCCGGTATTGTGCAGGTCATCGAAGATGATGCGCACGGCGTAATTTCCCACCGGCTCCAGTTCCATGATGCCGATATGACGGCGCCCGCCAATGGTGACGGCCTGGCCGGGGCCATGGCCGACCATCTCGGCCGATGGGCTCAAGACCCGCAGGAACTCGACTGGATATTGAAAGCATTTGCCGTCGTCGAAATCCACCTCGAGGATCTTCTCCGCCTTTTTAAGACGGATCTCGAGGGGGCGAACCATGGCTGTGAATTTCTCGGTCACGGCAATGCCGTCAGCCGCCGCCTTGGTCCGGGTCCCGGCGCGGTGGCGTGGCCTTGGCACCGCCGCCGTCGTCCAACACCCGGGCTTCGTCCACCAGCATGATGGGGATGCCGTCGCGGATCGGATAGGCAAGGTTGGCCTGTTCGCTGATCAGTTCCTGGGCCTCGGCGTCATAGCTAAGGGGGCCCTTGGTCAGCGGGCACACCAGGATCTCAAGCAGTTTGAGGTCTAAATCGTGGCCGGGATCAGCCATGGTGATTCTCCTAATGCCGGGTCGCCCCGGTGTCGCTGTCGTCGTGGCTGAGCGCCATCTCCAGCAAGGCGGTGAGGATCTCTGAGCAGTGGGCGAGGTCCGGCGCCTCCAACAACGCCTGTTTTTCGCCGGCGTCGAAGGGGCAGGTCATGGCGATGGAGGTTACCAACTCTCCGGGCTCCATGTCCTTGATGGCATTCCAGTTGGCGTTGGCCTGTCGCACCGTGAGGTAACGCTCCAACAGCTCGATCAAGCGGGCGGAGTCGATGCCGGCCACGGCCGGCGCGTCGAGATCACCGCGCCAGTGGGTGAAATCGGGCACCACCCGGCGGTAACCGGACTGAAGCGGCAACTCGTCTGCGATGTTGAACCGGCAAGTGCCGCTAAGGGTGATCAGATAACGGCCGTCCGGGGTTTCGGAAAAAGAAACAATGCGCCCGGCGCAGCCGGCATCAAACAGCACCGGGCCGTTGTCGAGCTCAGCGGTCCCATTGGGCTGGATCATGCCGATCATGCGGGCGCCGCCGAGGCTGTCACGGGTCATGGCGAGGTAGCGGGGCTCGAAGATGTTGAGCGGCAGGATGCCATGGGGCAACAGCAGCACGTTCTCCAGCGGAAAGATCGGAAGGATCTCCGGCAACTCCTCGAAAGTGGGTGCGAACGGTCCCCTGGCCATGTGGCTCTCTTCGTGAATGCGCGCGCCTTAAGAAAACAACATCGATGACAGACGCCTGCGCCCGGTCTGCGTCAACGGATCATCGGAACCGAAGACTTCGAAGAATTTCAACAGTTGCTTACGCGCGGCGGACTCGTTCCAGGATCGATCGCGGCGCACGATCTCCAACAGTTCATCGATCGCGGCTTCGCGGTCATCGGCGGCATAGCGCGCCATGGCGAGATCGAACCGGGCCTGCAGGTCCTTGGGGTTTGCGGCCACCTTCCGGGCCAGCTCTTCCGCATCGCCGGCATTGTTGCGCATATCCACGAGCTCCAGGGCCGAACGCAGGCTCGCGACCTCGGCGTGCGCGGCGAGCTCGTCGGAGAGGCCGTCGATGATTTCGCGGGCCATGTCGATTTCACCCTCATCGAGATAACACCGCGCAAGGCCGACGATGGCCTCGACATTGCCGGGCTCAAGGGTCAGGGCCTCGGAGAACAAAGCCGTGGCCTGGGTGGAATCCTTGGCGGTGAGCGCGGCCTTGGCCGCCTCTAACAGCCCCGCCACCGGCGACGGCGCCACGGTGCCGTCGGTAAGCTTATCGATGAACTGCTTGAGCTCGCTATCCGGCAAGGCGCCGGCGAAACCATCGACCGGGCGGCCGTCCTTGAAGGCGAAGACGGCGGGGATCGACTGGATGCGGAGCTGCTGGGCGATGGCGGGATGTTCGTCGATGTTGATCTTGACCAGGCGCACGGCGCCGGCGGCTTCGTTCACCAGCTTTTCCAGCGCCGGGCCGAGCTGTTTGCAGGGGCCGCACCAGGGCGCCCAGAAATCGACGATGACCGGCACCTCCTTCGAGGCCTCGATGACGTCGGCGGCGAAGGTGGCGCTGCCGCTGTCCTTGATCAGCGCGGTTGCCGGGGTGGGCATGGCGTCGGTAGTCGGGTCCATGTTGTCCTACGATCTTATGGTTTGCCGCACTTTTTGGCCGGTTTGGCTTTGCCTTCGCCAGCCAAGTCTTAGCGATATATAGATGACATCGCCTGGGTTTAAAAGGTGGCAACGGGCTGGGCATGGTGGTGGGGCCAGGACGTCAAGGGCGCGACCGCGGCGGAATGGCCAGGGAGGCCTTGCAAACGGTCCCGCTTGATTTATGATCCGGGCGGTACGGGGCGCCCTAGCACGGTTCGGGCGCACCACCGTTCAAGCGGGCGTAGCTCAGGGGTAGAGCGCAACCTTGCCAAGGTTGAAGTCGAGGGTTCGAATCCCTTCGCCCGCTCCATT
>JAZFWG010000161.1:0-3949 GCA_036448135.1 Alphaproteobacteria bacterium | reverse complement strand
CATTGGGGAACCGCATGAAGATTGTGCTTCCCCCCGCGCCCCGATCCTTAAACGCGGTCAGCCTGTCCCATTGGTCCAGGTCCGGGAAGAAGTTGCCGACCCAGTAGACGCCGACCGGGGTGGTTTTCCGTTCGTCCTTGACCTCTTGGGCTTCGGAAAAGAGATCGTCGTCGACGACCAGCCGTTCGGTGCCTTGATAGGGGTTGTTGAAGAAGAAATCCGGGTCGGGCACCACCGACATCGCCACCGGCAGGTAGTTGTAGTGGAGCAGCCGCAACGGTTTGTCGCCGCTACCGTTATAGATCTGATGGTGGAGATGGCGCGGCAGATGGAACAGGCTGCGTTCCCCCCACTCGAAGGTTTTTCGTTTGCCGCCGTCTTCATTCCACACCGTGGCCAGCCCCTTGCCCTCCAGCACATAGACCAGCTCGCCGACCGCGAGTTTCATGGGCTCCATCGCCTTGCCGGGAGGGATCTCCATCACCCGGGCCTCGGAGACGCCTTCCATGCCCTTCAAGTGAAGGAACGCCGCCATGGCCTGGCGCTCATCCCACCAGCCGAGCTCGACGGTGCGCAAATCCTCCACATGGTGGCCGGTGTAGATCGGCACGCCGATGGACTCCATCCACAGATCGTAGGCCATCGGGCGCCGGGATCGGTTTGAAGGCGTCGGTTTATCCATTGTTACCCTCTTAGGAAAGAGACCCTTGGACCCAGCTCCACAGCAGCGGGTCAGGCCAAATGATGTGCAGCATGTTGTCGAACAGGACGACAACCATGACCGCGATGATGCCGCCGCTGAGGAACCCCCAGGCCCATGGCCGTCTGCCGGTCATCAAGAGCGCCGGCGTCACCGCGGCGAAGATGACCGCGGAATATTGCAGGCCGATGGACATTGCCAGCAGCAGGAAGAGCCCAATCAGGCCGACGAGTATCGCCGCCGATCTGGCCCGGTCTTCTATGCCGGCACTCAGCATGCCGAGATCCAGCACGTCCCCCGCGGTATCATCCCAGCCGTTCTTGATCATCTGCACCACGGCCAGGGCAATGACAATGGACCCCAGCAACAGCGGGAAGGCGGTGGCCTTGGGCCGGAAGCTCAAGGCTTCCCACACGAACAGCCCCGCGACGAGGATGAAGAACATCGGGAACAGGTTCTGCCATGTCCAGCGCCAACGCCGCACATCCCCAGTGCCGCCCCCGGCGGTTGCCGCGTCGCCAGTGGTGGGGGCAGAGTTCGCGAGCCTGGTGAAGAACACGGCGATGATCACCGCCAGCGCCACCAGGACGATGGTCAAGGGGCGCTGGAGGATACCCATGGTGCCGTAAAGCGAATGCGCCGACAGGATGTTTTCTTCGATGATGCCGCCGAGAATGAACCCCAGGATCAGAGGCGGCCGTGGCCATTTGTACTGCTTCATCAACAGGCCGAGGACCGCGAAGCCTAAGACGATGAGGATGGAGGTCCAATGGCGGGTCTCTTGGAATGACGACAGGAATGCCAGCGGGATGACGACGGCGCCGAGCAGGGGATAGGGCACCCGCGTGAGCTTGGCCATCTGGCCCGACCACAGCATGCCCGCGAGGCCTAGAATGGCATTGCCCAACACCAGGCTGACCACGATCAGGGTCACGATGTCACCGTGCTGAGTGAGAATCTGCGGGCCGGGAGATATTCCATAGGCGAGCATGGCGACCAGGACGAAGACCCAGCTTTGGCCGCCGGGGATGCCGAGCGCCAGGGTGGGAATGGCTTGGCCGCCTTCCTTGGAGCTCTGGACCGATTCCGAGAACACCAAGCCCTTGTAAGAGCCCTTGCCGAAGTGACCCCTGTGCTTGCTCAAGGAGATTCCGATGCCGTAGGACAGCCATGACACCACCCGGGACCCCACCCCGGGTATGACGCCCAGGAACACCCCCAGCACGGAATGGCGCACGATCAGGCGCCAGAACTTCAGCGCCAGCCTGGCGCCGCGAAAGACATCCCGCGTACTCAGATGGGTGGTTCGCTGGGCGATGGCCTTGCGCGTCATCATCAAATCGAACATCTCCGGCAGGGCGAACAGCCCGACGGTGGTCGCAATCAGGGGAAGCCCTTCGCGCAATTGCAGGGAATCAAATGTGTAGCGGGCTTCGCCGGTGAAGACGCTGATCCCGATGGTGCTGAGCAGCAAGCCGAAGGTGCCCGACGCGATGCCCTTCACCATGGCGCCGCGGCTCAGCGCGCCGACCATGGCCACGCCGAACAGCCCGACCGCGCCGATCTCGGCGAAGCTGAACTGCAGGATGAACGGTTTGATGATGGGGATGACCAGCAGGAGCGCAATGGCGCCGATCAGGCCTCCCAAGGCGGAGACCATGTAAACGAAGCCGAGAACACGCGCCGCATATCCCTTGGAGGCGATCGGCCGTGCCTCGATGAAGGTGACCTGGCCGCCACCGGGATGGCCGAGGGCGACGATCGGCAAGACATCGAGCATCTCTTCGACGCCGGTGATGGTCGCCAGCATGACGATGCCGAGAACCGGGTCTTGGACGGTAAAGACGATGAACGGGACCGCCAGCGCCATGAGCAGGCTTGCCGACAGGCCGGGTATCAGCCCAGCCAACGCCGCCATGGCTATGGCAGCGAGGAACGACAACCAATATGCTTCGGTGCCGAGCATGGCCAGCCCGGCAAGTATCCCATCCATTAGACGTCCATATCCTGCTTAAGGGCTGCGGATGATCCGCCGCCCCGAAGGATCAATCAGACCGCGATCTTGTTAGCACTTGACCGTCTTGGCCTCGTACTTGCCCTTGCGCATGCGGCCCTTGACCTTACAGGACATGCCGACTTTCAGGGCCTTGCGTTTGGCCTTCTTGCCCTTGATGGTGACTTTCGTGCGCGATCCGCTGATCTTGATGCCGTGGCCACCGACCTTGATCAGGCGGCCACCTCTCTGCACGCTTTTGATTTTGCCCGCGATGTTTTCAGGAATTTTCTTAATCTTCAGGCCCTTGAAGTAGCGGTTAAAGACCTGCTCGCGAATTTCCTTGTAGCGCGGCAGTTGTTTCTTGAAGGCGGCGGTATAATCGACCATCAGCTTCTGCATCTTCGCGCCGGGGATGATGGCGACGGGTTGGCGCTGGATCCTCTCAAGCCCTTTGACGAATGCCGGGTCGTTCAAGGCCTTCAGATAGGCAGTGCGCAGCGCCTTGGTAATCCCGGCCGGCAGATTCGGGGGGGCGGCGAGGCCCTTTCCGCTCAGCACTTCCGGCAGGACCAGCCCTTGCCACAGCACCTTTTGGTCGTCATTGAGCCAGGTCATGGCGTTGGGCACCGGCATCTTGATCTCTGCGTTGGCAATGGAGGGGGCGCCCGGATGCCCCAAATCGGCGATCGGCTTCAAGAAGCCCTTCTTGAACCAGCCGGGGCGCAGCTTGGGCAGGGAGTGCCACAAGCTGCCGGCGATGTAGCCGTTGATGTCACCCCGCTCTAACATCAACAGCCCGTCGGCGGTGCCACTGCGGGCCACGGTCACGATCTTCAAGGGAACATCGAACCACATGGCGAGCATGCCGGTGGCCAGGAGCTTTCCGGTCAGGTCCTCGGGCCGTCCGATCGGCTCCGCCAGCGTGATCAGGACCTTGCCGCCGCGGGCTTCGGGGATGGAGTTATAAGGCACGGTCCCGCGCACCAGCAGAACCACATCGCGCTTGGCGTGCGAACCGATCTGGGTGAACTCGGCGGTGACGAATTTGGCGGAGGGATCGACCATTTCACGGCCGATGCTGGCGCTGGCCACGAATGAAAGCGTCAGCCCGTCCGGCTTGGACTTCCATACGTAATTCCGCCCCGAGGGATTGGGAAACAGGTTGTTGACCTGGAACCTCGGGTTGCCGGGAAAGAACTTGCCCCAGTTGGCGGCGAAGTACCGCGCCTGTAGATCGGTGCCACCACCGGGTT
>JAZFWG010000160.1:0-3181 GCA_036448135.1 Alphaproteobacteria bacterium | reverse complement strand
CAAGCCTTGTCAGGCTCGCGCTGGGCAACATGTTGATTATGATCGTCACCTTAGGGTTCGGCCTGGCCTTCACCCAGATGCGCAAGTTCCGCTATTTCTGCGACCACATGAAAATCGCCGGCAACGCCGATTTCGACGCCATCCGCAAAAGCGCCGAACAGCGGCCTTCCATCGGTGAGGGCCTGGCCGACGCCTTCGACGTGGGGGCGATCTAGATCATGGAGGGCTAAACCCCATGGAGGGCTATGCCGCGCTTTATTTCGACGGCGAGACCGCCCAGAGACGCGACGTCCAGGTTCATGTGGTGGCGAACGGCCTCACCATCACCGATGAGGACGGCGTCACACTTGCGCTGTGGCGCTATCCCGAGCTCGAGGCGTTATCCGCGTTCAAACATATGAACGCGTCCCGGCTAACCTGCGCCACCGCCCCCGACGCGCGGCTTTATATTGAAGACCCCGATTTCGCCCAGCGGGTGTTGCCGCTGGCGCCCCAGTTGCGCCGGCGCCGCGGCGACGGCTTTGCCTGGAGCCAGGTGGCGATGGTCACCGGCGTCGTGGTCCTGTTCGTCCTTGCCGTGGTCTATGGGGTACCAAAGGCCTCGCGTCCCATCGCCGCCGCCATCCCCGCCCACTGGGTAGAGGGTTTGGGCAAGACCATGCGCGCCAATATGCTTGGCCGCACCCGCGTCTGCAGCGCTGTCCCCGGCGGCCGATCCTTGCGCCAGCTACGGGACCGCCTGGCCAAGCAGATCGACATCCCCTACGCCATCGAGGTGACGGTCGCAGATAAAGACATGGTCAACGCCTTCGCCCTTCCCGGCGGCCAGATCGTCATCTTCTCCAAGCTGTTGAAAATCACCACATCACCCGACGAGCTTGCCGGCATCCTCGCCCATGAATTGGGCCATGTCGCCCGGCGTCATCCCATGGAAGGCGCGATACGCACCGCCGGCATTTCCTTGTTGATCGATATGATGGTGGGTGACAGCTCAGGGCTAGCCGGCGCCGCGGCGGGCCTGGGTGGCATCCTGGTGGCCCAATCCTATAGCCGCGAGGCCGAACTCGAGGCCGACCGCATCGCGCTTGAGACCCTGGGCAAAGCCGGCATCAACCCGGACGGCCTGGCCCGCGCCTTCCAGCACATGGCGGAAGAACGCGACAAGGGCGGCAAGGGCATCGACACCAAACAAACCACCTTCGGCCGCATGAGCTATTACCTGCGAAGCCACCCTTATCTCGCCGACCGGGTGAAGAGCGCCAAGCGGGCGGCAAAGCCCGAATTTCCGCCGGCGCTTGGCCCGGACCAGTGGCAGGCCCTCAAGCAGATTTGCGGCTGACGGGCGCGGTCTAGGCGAGGCGCCGTCACCGCCACCATAAGAAAAAGGGCGCGCGATGTCGCCACCGCGCGCCCAGAGCGGCAACTTGGCCTATCTTGGGCTGGTGCGGACGTCGAGCACCGCCACGGCGCCGTTCTCGACCTCAGCCATGGCGCGCTTGAGCGCCGGGCCGAATTCGTCGGGGTCGGTGACGGGATCGCCGGCCCAGCAACCGTAACCTCTGGCGATGCTGCCCGGGTCGATATCGGGTTCGCGGGTGGTGGTGGCGATCCAGGCGTTCTCCTTGGGCCGCCCCCGCATGCCCGCGACCTCGACTTGGTGCTGCTCGTCGTTGTACCAGGACGTGTTGTTGTTGATGATGCACAAGATCGGCACCCGCATATGGACCGCGGTCCACAGCGCGCCCGCCGCCATCTGGAAATCGCCGTCGCCGAGGATGCCGACCGGGTAGCGGCCATCATCGCGCGCCGCCAGCGCGGCGCCGACCAAGGCACCGGGCCCATAGCCGACCCCACCGCCGCCGGAATGGCCGAGATTGCTGCCGCAGCCCTTGAACTGCCAGATGCCGGCGGGCCAGGCGCGGTGGCCGCGCACCGCAAGCAAAGTCGGCTTGCGCTTGACCGCCTCATGGATTTCATGGGCGAAGCGGTGCGGTGAGAGCGGCGCCTCGCTCCAGCGCTTCTTGAGGGTGCTTTGCTGGCGCTTGGCCATTCTCGCCTGGGCCTTGGCGATGCGGTTGATGCGCGCGGTGATGGCCGCTTTGGCGCCACGCTTGCGGGCGAGCTTGGTCTTGACCGCATCCACCAGCTGCTTGAGGCCGATCACCGGGTCGCCCAGCATCTGTTCGGTGGTCGGCGCCAACTTGCCGCCGACCCTGGACCAAGAGCGGCCGGCGAATTCGTTCAGGGACAGATCGATGATCTTGGTGCGGCCGGCGCCGGCGCCGGTTTGGCCACGCACCCGCGACGAATAACCGTCGACGATCATGGTCACATCCATGGAATCGACGGCCAGGATGACGTCGGCCTTGCCCACCACTGTGGAATCGCCGGTCAGGTTCTGGGGATGGTTGGTGGGCATGCAAGTGCAGTTGCGGTCCTCCACATAGCTGGCGCCGATGAGCTCGACCAGCTGGACCAGGGGCTTGGTGGCCTCGGGCCGGTACATAATGCGCCCGCCGGTGATCACCGGGTTCTTGGCATTGATCAGAATATCGGCGCAGCGCTCGACCACGGCGTCATTGGCCGCCGGCGGCTCCGGCGCCTGGTTGCAACTGAGCTTGGTGTCGGGGATGGCGATCGGACCGTTGAGCTTCTCTTCCTGGACACCGGCATCGACCGAGACATAGACCGGTCCCTTGGGCCAGGTGGAGGCGATCTTGTTGGCGCGGACGATGGATTCGAGAACGCCTTCCGCTGTCGAGGCCTCGTCGTCCCATTTGACGAAGGGACGCACCAGCTGGCCCTGGACATTGGCGGAATGCAGATAGTCGATGCCGCGGCGCAGCTTGGGGTCCGACGGGCCCGATCCGCCCAGCACCACCACCGGCGTGCGGTCGCAAAAGGCGTTATAGACCCCCATGGTGCCGTGCATGAGACCGACCAGGTCATGGAGGATGCTGAGCGACGAGCGCTGGGTCGCCTTGGCGTAGCCCTGGGCCATATGGACGGCGATGTCCTCGTGGTGACACAACACCGCCTGGGGCTGGCGGTTGCGGTTGTAATTGACCAGCGAATCATGCAGCCCGCGGTAGCTCGATCCGGGATTGAGGAAGGCATATTTGAAGCCAAGCCCGTTCAGGACATCGGCCATGGCGTCCGACGCGAATTGCGGCCGGTTCTG
>JAZFWG010000159.1:0-4757 GCA_036448135.1 Alphaproteobacteria bacterium | reverse complement strand
GGCGGCTATTGGTATCCCCGCGGCGGCATCCCGATCGACGTGTTTTACCAGTCGGGCCCGGTGCCCAACGGGCTGTTCGTGCCAGACGCAGGCGTCGAGCCCTACCGCGGCCGCGGCTAGAGCCGACTAGCTATTCGTCCTCGCCCCGGTAGATGCAGCCGGCGGTGCAGGTCTCATGGAGCACGACCTTGGATAGCGCCGCCAATTCGGGCTTGAGGCGGCGCCAGATCCACCGCGCGATGACCTCGCTGGTGGGGTTCTCCAGCCCTTCGACCTCGTTGAGGTAATGGTGGTCGAGCACCCGGTGCAGGGGCTGGAACGCGGCCTTGATGTCGGCGAAATCCATCACCCAGTCCTCAGGCGGCGTCACCTCACCCGAGAGGTGAATCTCGACCCGGAAGGAATGGCCATGGAGCCGCGCGCATTTGTGCTCGGCCGGCAGGTTGGGCAGCAGATGCGCCGCTTCGAAGCTGAAGGCCTTGTACACGTCCATCGCCGGCCCCTCAGCGAATGCCAAGATATTTGTGGGTCTGGAGGCTCAACTGCCACTGCGGGTGTTCCCGGCAGTAGCCAAGCGCCAGTGTGGTGTTGTGCTCACGCGCGCTCCCGTCCATGGGCTGGAGGAAGAAGTGGGCGAAATCGAGGCCCTCGAAGTCCCGAGGTGGCGCGCCGGCCTGGGGATAGACCAGTTTCAACTCATCACCTTTACATTGGTGAAGCCCGGCGCCGGCCTTCGGGCTGACGCAGACCCAATCGAGGCCTCGGGGCGCCACTCGGGTGCCGTTGGTTTCCACCGCCACTTCGAAGCCGGCACCATGAAAGGCTTCGATCGCATCATCGTCCAGTTGCAACAAGGGCTCGCCGCCGGTGCAGACCAGGAACGGGGTGACATCGGCGCCATCGGGCCACTTTGACTTCGCCGCCGCCGCCAGGTCCCGAGCACTAGCAAAGCGGCCGCCGCCATCACCGTCGGTGCCGACGAATTCGGTGTCGCAGAAGGTGCAGATGGCGGTGGCGCGGTCGGCTTCCAAGCCCGACCACAGATTGCACCCGGCGAAACGGCAGAACACCGAAGGGCGGCCGGTGTTGGCGCCCTCGCCCTGGAGGGTGAAGAACAGTTCCTTGACGGCGTAGCTCATGGCGTTGCCGGTTGCGGTTTAAGATATGGCGCCGGGTCCTCAAGCCCGTTCTCGGCGAAGCCCTTGAGCCGCAGCTTACAGGAATCGCACGCCCCACAGGCCTCGCCCCCGGACCCGGGATCATAGCACGACCTGGTCAAGGCGAAGTCGACGCCGAGCTTGACCCCCTTGGCGATAATCTCGGCCTTGGTCATATCGATCAGGGGCGCGCGGATGGTAATCTCGCCATCACCCTCGACCCCGGCCTTGGTGGCGAGCTTGGCCATGGTCTCGAAGGCCGCGATATATTCCGGGCGGCAATCGGGATAGCCGGAATAATCCAGCGCATTGACGCCGATGAAGATGTCATGGGCTCGCAAAACCTCGGCCCAGGCCAGCGCGAAGGCGAGGAAGATGGTGTTGCGCGCCGGCACATAGGTGACGGGAATGCCGGCGCCGATGTCGTCCTCGCTGCGGTCCTTGGGAACGGCGATATCGTCGGTCAAGGCCGAGCCGCCGAAGACGCGGAGATCGATGGGCAAAACCACATGGCGGGCGACGCCAAGGGCCTGGGCGATGGCCTTGGCCGCCGCAATCTCGGCCACATGGCGCTGGCCATAGTCAAAGGTGAGCGCATGGGCATCGGCGCCCCCGGCCTGGACCAGCGCCAGCGTCACGGCGGAATCGAGGCCGCCGCTCAACAGCACCACCGCCTTTGCCGTCATCGTCGGATCCTCCCTTGCTCGCCCGATGGCCGCCCAGCCTCAACCGCTGGCCGCGGCGCCGCCGTCCTGGTGACCGCTATAGATGAAATACAAATTGCGCAGATAGATCATCAGGCCCCCCGCCTGGCCGACGATGAACACCGGGTCCTCACGGTAGATGGCGTAGGTCAACAGCGTCGCCCCGCCGGCGAGGCTGAAATACCAGAACGCCACCGGAATCACGCTTTTGCGCCTCTTTTCACTGTAAATCCACTGGGTCAGGAACCGCATGGAAAACATGAATTGGCCCAGGAACCCGACCGCTAGCCAGATCGTGGTTTGATCGAAGGCCAGCCAGCTTGCCGCATCTTGCATAAATTAATCCTCTGATTGGGAAGGTGGGGGATCGATGATGGGTCGGGAGTTGCGCCGCTGCAGCCACATGACCCCCACAAGATCGGTGATCCCGACCCAGAGACGGTCTGCCAGGCCGTAGTTGGAGCGTCCCGCCTGGCGCGGCCGGTGGTTGACCTCGACGCAGCGGATTTCACCCCCGGCGCGGATCACCAGTGCCGGCAGGAAGCGGTGGGCATGATCGAAGAACGGCAAGGCGAGAAAGGTTTCGCGCTCGATGACCTTGAGCCCGCAGCCGGTATCGGACACCCCGTCGCCCAACAGCCGGCTGCGCACGCCATTGGCGATGCGCGACGACATGCGCCGGACCCAGTTGTCCTGGCGCCGGCGCCGGATGCCGGCGGCCATCTTGACGACCCCGCCCGCGCCCTCGACCACCGACAACAGCGCTGGAATATCCGCCGGATCGTTCTGGCCATCGCCGTCAAGGGTGATGATCCATTCACCCTTGGCCGCGCGGCCCCCGGTCCACACCGCAGCACTTTGGCCGCAACTCGTGCCATGGCGCAACACCCGGAGACGGCCGAACCGGCCTGCCGCCTCGGCCAAAATTTGCGGCGTGTCGTCGGTACTGCCGTCATCCACATAAATGACCTCGAAATCGCTACGTCCCGCGAGGGCGGCGTGGATTTCCTCGATCAAAGGGATGATGTTCTCCGCTTCGTTGCGGACCGGAACAATGACCGAAAGCATGGTGTCAACCCGTCAAAGCCTTGGCGCGTCCGCCCGGGGTGCGATGGCGCCGTGAATTTTGCTAGACTAATCGCCGGGTTGGGCATTTGCCATGGAAAGGTGATGAAACCGCTTTATTTTCTAGGCTTGGTGGTCTTGGCGGCATTCCTGTTCGTGCTGTTTCCGGGAATTGATCTGGCCTTCAGCGCCCTGTTCCATCGCCCGGGCGAGGGGTTCCACCTGAGGTACACCATTCCGGTCTACGGCCTCTACAAGGCGGTGCCGCTGATCGCCTATGGCACCATCTTAGGTGTGATCGGCGGCTTTGCGGCGCTGTTAAGCCCGCGCTTGGCCAGATGGCGGATCAACCCCCGAATCGCCGCTTATCTGTTGTTGTCCCTGGCGCTGGGCCCGGGGCTGATCGCCAATACCGTGCTCAAGGACAATATGGGCCGGGCGCGGCCGTCCCAGATCAGTGAATTCGGCGGCAAGGCCGCCTTTACCCCGGCACTGATCCCCGCCGACCAGTGCAAGCGAAACTGCTCGTTCGTTTCCGGCCACGCCACCTTGGGGTTCTTCGTGGTGTCCTTCGCGTTCTTGGTCGCACGCCGCCGGGACCGCCATCTGGCCATCGCCGGCGCGCTGGCTTTGGGCGCCGTGGTCGGCCTCGGGCGCATCATCCAGGGCGCCCATTTCCTCAGCGACGTGGTGTTTTCCGGCCTCCTCGCCTATGGCGTGGCCTGGGCCCTTCACCATTGGCTGGTGGCGGTGAGGGCCCCGTCGGGCGCGCCCGAAAGCAGCGGACAACCCCCCGGACCATGAGTGGATGCGGTTTTCCGCTTTTTCAGCCGCCGCGCCGTTGGGCGGTGGCATCAAGGTCGATCTTCCATTCGCCATCCAGACGCTCGACGACGACGCCATAGCCCCGGGCGGCGCCCTCGGCACTGACATAGCCTTCCTTGACGTCGTCGAGCACGCGTTCCGGATCGCGGGCGAAGGCATCACCGAAGCCGCCGCCGCCGGGGGTTTCGATGCGAAAGATGTCCCCCGTCTTCAAGGGATAGTCGGAATAGCGCGACGGCAGCACCTCTTCGCCCTCGGTGCCGGGATTGATGGTCAGCTTGCCGCCTCGGGCCGGGTTTCCCTTCTGCACACCCTGGGGTGGAATGTCATGCTTGGATGAGCGGAGCGTGAACCGGGCTTCTTCCAGATTGACATATTCGCGCAAGAAGCCGAGACCGCCGCGGTACTGCCCCTGGCCGCCGGAATCCGGCACCAGCTCGAAACGCTGAATGCGGGTGGGAAACTCGCTTTCGATGATTTCCACCGGCGCGATGCGGGCGTTGGACTGGTTCGAGCACGCCGCGTTCATGCCGTCCTTGCCGAGCCGCCCGCCGGTGCCGCCGCCGAGGATCTCATATTGGACATAGCCCTTGCCCGAATAGGTGCTGCGGCCGCCGATGATGATGGAACGCGATGACGAGCCGTCGCCCCGCCCCTTGCCGTTGGCGAGGTTGCTCAGGGCATCGAGACAGGCCTCGACGGTGGCGTGGACCGTGGGGTTGTAGGTGTTGAGCGGCGCCGGGAAACGGGGATTGACGACACTGCCCTCGCGCAACTTGGTCTCGGCGACCTTCAAAAGCCCGCTGTTGATGGAGATATGGGGGTCGGTGAGCGTGATCAGGCAATAGACGATCGCCGCCTTGACCAGGGGCGGACGGATATTGGCCGGGCCCTTGGTTTGGTCGGAACATTCGGTGAAATCGAAGCAAATGCGGTCGCCGGTCTTCTCGACCCGGACGCGGATGCGAATCGGCTTGTCGAGGTCGATGCCGTCATTGTCGACGAA
>JAZFWG010000158.1:0-6371 GCA_036448135.1 Alphaproteobacteria bacterium | reverse complement strand
ATATCGGATTTGAGGACGCGCTTGGCGACCCGCATCAGGCGCACCTTGAGTACCCGGATATTGAAGGTGCGGCCATCCCGGCGGCGATTTAACATCACGGCCTGGAGATCGCGCAGGAAAGCACTGTGCAAATATCGGCGGGCCTGGATGATTTTCATCTTGTTGTCTTCGTTGGTGGTCTCCAAGGTCACCATGAGGGTGACATGGTTGCGCACACGATTGTCCCGGATCACGGTGACCCGGAGCGGCTTGAGGGTGAAAAAGGTCGGCTTGTCCCCACCAAACAGGCCGCCAAAGCTTGGTGAATTCCTCTTGCCGTGGTTTTCAGCCGATACCGGTTGCAGCCCCAAGGTGGCCGTCAATGCCATCGCCAAAATCAGGATCAGAAACCGCTTCATCGCCCAGCCTCAATCGCTTGGCCCCAGGTGTGAGGCTATCCACCCCCCATTGTCGGACGGCGGTGTAAAATTTGCGTAAAGCAGGTTAAGAAGTTGGAATAAAATGGAAATTTAGGGGTCAAAAGTGGCGGTAGCCACCGCCATCGAACACCAGACCCAATTCGTCGCTGTCGCCAACCACGACACCGGTGCCGGGACCAACCTGGCCGATCGCGCACACCGGCAGTTCCAGTTCCTCGCCAAGCGCGGCAATGGCGCCGTCCATCTCCGGCGGCGCGGTGAAGGCAAGCTCGTAATCATCGCCGCCGCTGAGCAACCGGGCGAGCAGGACGCCATCATTGGCGGCGGCCTCACGCGCCGCCTCCGACAGCGGCACCGCCGCCGCCTTGATCGTCACGCCGATGCCGGAGGCGCGGCAGATATGGCCGAGATCGGCAATCAGCCCATCGGAAACATCGATCGCGGCATGGGCCATCCCGACCAGACTTTGCCCCAGGGACAACCGCGGTTGCGGCAGCCGGTAGCGTTCAATGACTTGATCGCGGTGCGGTGCCGCGATGTCCACATCACCCTTGAGGGCCATGAGGCCGAGGGCGCCGTCGCCGATGGTGCCGGAGACATAAACCCCGTCGCCGGCCTTGGCTCCCGAACGCATCAATGCTGCGCCGGCAGGCACCTGGCCAAGGGCGGTGAGTGCAAGCGACAGGGGCCCGCCGGTGGCCACGGTGTCACCGCCGGCAAGGGCGATACCGAATCCTTCAGAATCCGCCGCCAGCCCTTCGGCGAAAGCCGCGAGCCAGGCCTCATCGGTATCCTTGGGCAAGGCCAGCGCCACGAGATAGGCCCGGGGGTCCGCCCCCATGGCGGCAAGATCGGAAAGATTGACCCGCAACAGTTTCCGCGCGATCAGATCGGGGGGATCGTCGGCGAAGAAATGGACGTCCGCGATCAGGGCATCGGTCGTCGCCACCAGTTGATGGCCGGGATCGAGATCGATCAGCGCCGCGTCATCGGCAAGCGCCAGGGCGCCGGGGAAATTCCTGGCGATCGGCGCGAAGTGCCGCTCGATCAGTCCGAACTCATCGCCGATCGGGTGGCGCGCCACTATCCGGCCTTGCCTTGCGCCCCGATCTCATCGGCACGGAACCGATGGGCCGAGCGGTCGAGGATGCCGTTGACCAGTCCGGGCTCGGGGCCGGAAAAGAAGGCGTGGGCGACATCGACATATTCGGTAATGATCACGCGGGGCGGAATGTCGGGCCGCGCCGTCATCTCATAGAGGCCGGCCTCGAGGATGAGGCGGAGGAGAATCTCGAGCCGGCCGACTTCCCAATCGGCGGTGAGCAGTTCGGCGATGATGATGTCAAGCTCGGACCGCTTGGCGTCGACACCCGCGACCAACTCCTCCAGGAATTCGGGATCGGGCTCGACCAGCGCGTCTCGGTCCAAGCCATCGCCCCGGCGGCCCTGCCCTTCGAGGCATGTGATCTGGTCGACCGCGAGGGACGCCGTGGCCGGACTGAGTTCCATCTGATAAAGGGCCTGCACCGCCGCGAGCCGGGCCGCCGAGCGCTGGCGCGATGCCTTGGGCCGGTTGGCAGCGGTTTTGGAAATCGAGGCGGTCATCGCGGGTAAAGCCGGAAGTGGGTTTTGAGGGCAATCATATCCAGACAGGTTTGCGCCGCGACGCCGCCCTTGTTGACTTGGTCGACCGCCGCCCGGGCCCAAGCCTGTTCGTGGTTCTCGACGGTGAGGATGCCATACCCCAAAGCCAGGCTATAGGTGCAGGCAAGGTCCTGGAGGGCACGGGCGCTCTCTGCGCAGATATAATCGTAATGGCTGGTCTCGCCCCGTATGACACAGCCCAACGCCACGTAGCCGTCGAACCGGCGCCCGCCCGAGAACAGATCGAAGGAGCGTACCGCGAACCGGATCGCGGCGGGAATCTCGAAGGCGCCGGGCACGCCGTGACGCTCATAGCTGGCGCCGGCCGCATCCAGCAGCTGGGTCGCGCCGCGAACCAGTTCATCGGCGATGTCGTCGTAGAATCGCGCTTCGACGATCATGATATGGGGGGCGTCCGCCATTTCACCTCAGCACTTTATGGGTCGAGAACTTTATATCCGGAACATACCCCGGATTGGCGGTGTGGGCAAAACCCGACTCGGTCTTGCCATTGGGGGCCTTGCCATAGCAGCCGGCTGGGGCCGGGCTCAGGCCAAACCCTGCGAGCGGGCAACATAGCGCGCGATCAGGTCGATCTCCAGGTTGACCGCATCCTTGGCCTCCCTCGCGCCGAAGGTCGTGCGCTGCAGGCTGTGGGGGATGAGATTGACCGAGAACCGCTCATCGACGACGCCATTGACGGTGAGCGACACGCCGTCAAGCACCACCGATCCCTTGACGGCGATATAGGGCATCAAGGCCTTGGGGGTCTCGAAGACGAAATCGACGCTGCCCGCGCCGCCACCGGCGCCGGCGACCGGCGTCGCGCTGACGATGGTGGCGACGGCGTCGATATGGCCGGTGACAAGCCCGCCGCCGAGTTCGTCGCCCACTTTCAGCGCGCGCTCCAAGTTCAGCGCGGTGCCGTCCCGCCACGCCCCCAAGGTCGTCCGCGACAGGGTTTCGGTGGACGCCTCGACCGCGAACCAGCCTTGGCCGCCGTCGCGGCCCTTGTCGATCACCGTCAGGCACGGGCCCGAGCATGCGATGGAGGCGCCGATATCAATGCCGTCCGGCTCATAGGCGGTCGTGATCTCGAAACGGGTGTCGGTCCCGGGCTTCACGGCGCGGACCCGGCCAATATCGGTGATGATCCCTGTGAACATAGCGCCAGCCTAATTTCGGATTGCGTAGGTTTCCATCAGGTCGTCACCGGCCTCGGCGACGGCAAGCCTTTCGAAAGCCGCCATGTCCGCCAGATGGTCGACGCCGAATGGCGCCGCCACGGCAAGGCCGTCGCCGCCGATGACGGACGCGGCGCGGAACCACACCAGACGGTCGACCAGGCCGTCCCGCAACAAAGCGGCGGAGATGCGGCTGCCGCCCTCGGCCAGGACCCGGGTGATGCCGCGCCCGCCCAAGGCGCCAAGGGCTTGGCCAAGATCGGGATTGCCGGCACCGTCGGCCTCGACCTTGATGAGCTCGACGCCGCAATCCCGGTAGGCCGCGCTCCGCTCGCCGTCATTGGCGAGGGTGACGATCCAAGTCGGTACCTCGCGCGCCGTCGACACCAGTTCCGAGGTCAGCGGCAACCGCAGCCTGCTGTCGATGACAACGCGCACCAAGGGGCGTTTCTCAAGCCCGGGGATGCGGCAGGTCAGCTGGGGATTGTCGGCGAGCGCGGTGCCGACGCCGACCAAGACGGCGTCATGACTGGCGCGGAGTGCGTGGACCCAATGGCGCGCCGTGGGGCCGGTGATCCACTGGCTCTCGCCGTCATGGGTGGCGATGCGGCCATCGAGGGTGGTCGCCACCTTGAGGGTGACCATGGGCCGTCCCATGGTGACGCGGCGGACGAAGCCGGCATTGACCACCGCCGCTTCAATGGCCCCGACGCCGGTAACGACATCCATCCCCGCCGCCTCCAGCGCGGCGATGCCCTTGCCGGACACCCGTGGGTCGGGATCCTCCATGGCGATAACGGCGCGCTTGATGCCCGCCTCGACCAGGCGTTCGGCGCAGGGCGGGGTTTCGCCCCAGTGGCTGCAGGGCTCGAGGCTGACATAGGCGGTGGCGCCCTTGGCCAGGGATCCGGCGCGGCGCAGGGCCTCGGTTTCGCCGTGGGGCCGGCCGCCCGGCTGGGTCCAGCCACGGCCGGTCACATGGCCCTCGCCGTCCACCAGCACGCAACCGACGGCGGGGTTCGGCCACACATTGCCGAGACCTCGGCGGGCCAGGCCCAGGGCCATGGTCATGAAACGATGATCGTTAGTCGCCGTCGCCACTCAACTTGCCCACGAAATCCTCGAAATCCTTGGCTTCGCGGAAATTGCGGTACACCGAGGCGAACCGCACATAAGCGACTTGGTCGAGCCCGGCAAGGCGGTCCATCACCAGCTCCCCGATATAGGAGGTCGGAATTTCGGTTTCGCCGCTGCTTTCGAGATTGCGCTGGATGCCGTTGACGATCTGCTCGACCTGGTCCTGGTCGATGGGGCGCTTGCTGACGGCGATGCGGATCGACCGGGCGAGCTTGTCGCGGTCGAACTGCGCCCGCTGGCCGCCTTTCTTGACGACCATGAGATCGCGCAGATAGACCCGCTCGAACGTGGTCCAGCGCGAACCGCAGGCGGGACAGGCGCGGCGGCGGCGGACCGCGGCGGCATCCTCGGTGGGACGGGAATCCTTGACCTGGGTATCATCGTGACTGCAGAAGGGACAGCGCATTTGATTTTCTCCCTACCGTGCCGTCATACGAGATCGGGGTAGATGGGAAAGCGGCGGCACAGGGCAATGACCCTTTCCTTGACCGCCTGTTCGACCGTGCCATTGGCCTCGCCGTTGACGGCAAGGCCATCGAGGACATCGCCGATCAGCTCGCCGACCAGGCGCCATTCCTCAGGTCCGAAGCCCCGGGTGGTGCCGGCGGGCGTGCCCAGACGGATGCCCGAGGTCACCGTGGGCTTCTCCGGATCAAAGGGAACCGCATTCTTGTTGCAGGTGATGGCGGCGTTCTCGAGGTTGCGCTCGGCGACCTTGCCGGTGAGCCCCTTGGGCCTGAGATCGACCAGCATGAGATGGGTGTCGGTGCCGCCGGAGACGATATCGAGCCCCCGGTCCGCCAGCACCGAGGCCAAAATCCGTGCATTTTCCGCCACGGCGGCGGCATATTCCTTGAATTCGGGCCTGAGCGCCTCGCCCAGGGCCACCGCCTTGGCGGCGATCTGATGCATCAACGGCCCGCCCTGCAGGCCCGGGAACACCGCGGAATTGATCTTCTTGCTGATGTCCGCATCCCGGCTGAGGATCATGCCGCCGCGCGGACCCCTGAGCGTCTTGTGGGTGGTGGTGGTGACCACGTCGGCGATGGGCAGCGGGCTGGGATGCACGCCACCGGCGACCAGGCCGGCGAAGTGAGCCATATCGACCATGAGATAGGCCCCGACGCTGTCGGCGATATCGCGGAAGCGGGCGAAATCGATGGTCCGGGGATAGGCCGACCCGCCGGCAATGATCAGCTTGGGCTTGTGCTCCCACGCCAGGCTTTCGACCTCATCGAAATCGATCAGCGCGTCTTCGCGGCGCACCCCGTATTGCACCGATTTGAACCATTTGCCCGATAAGTTGGGCCGCGCGCCATGGGTCAGATGGCCGCCGGCGGCCAGGGACATGCCGAGAAAGACCTCACCGGGCTTCAGGAGCGCCAGCATCACCCCCTGATTGGCCTGGGAGCCGGAATGGGGCTGGACGTTGGCGAATTCACAGCCGAACAGTTCCTTGGCCCGGTCGATGGCGATCTGCTCGGCCACGTCGACATGCTCGCAACCGCCATAATAGCGCCGCCCGGGATAGCCTTCGGCGTATTTGTTGGTCAACACCGAGCCCTGGGCCTCGAGTACCGCCATGGACACGATGTTCTCCGAGGCGATCAGCTCGATCTGATCCTGCTGGCGGCGTGCCTCGTTGACCACCGCAGTGTGGATCTCCGGGTCGCGGACCGCCAGGCCCTCGGCAAAATTGCGATCTTGGGGTGAAAAATTGGAAGCGGAAGACGTCAACGTCATGAACTCAAAACCTTTTTTTAAAACAACAATTCAACAACTTAGGGCCGAACCGAAAGCTTGGTCACCCGGCGGGCGTGGCGGCCACCCTCGGCCTTGGTGGTCAGGAACACGTCTAGGCATTTCTTCGCCATCTCCGGATCCGTCAACCTTCCCCCCATCACCAGCACATTGGCATCATTATGTTGGCGTGCCAGGCGCGCCGTTTCCTCGTCATAACATAGTGCCGCGCGCAACTCAGGATGCC
>JAZFWG010000157.1:0-12973 GCA_036448135.1 Alphaproteobacteria bacterium | reverse complement strand
CGGGAATGCCCTGGGCCTTGCCCGTACTGATCTCGAACACCCCTGCATGAAGCGGACATTCGATACAGCCATCCTCAATATATCCATCCGAAAGCGACGCGAAAGCATGGGTACAGGTGTCGTCGGTGGCATAGAATTCGCCGCTGACATTGTAGATCGCCAGCACCAGATCTCCAATCCGTACTTGTTTGGCTTCGTCCTCGCCGATATCGCTGGTCTGGGCAACAAGATGGGACGCGGTATTTTGATCGTTCATGTTGGCTGTTCACACTCGATGATTGAGAAAAAATGGCGGGGAAAATCGGTGTAGATCGGCGATCATCCCGCCACCCCGGGGACAACGCCCGAGAAAATTCAGTCTCTAATCCTTAGATGGCTTAGTATTGTTGAGGGGGCTTGTCAAGCCGTTTCCGGAAGCCCGGCAAACCCCCACATTATCAAGGGTTTTGACGGAATTTTGAGCCCGAACCGGGGCCGGTTTCCGGGGCTTCGACACCGCCCCGGAAACCAGGCTTTCCCGGGATTAAGAGCCGCTACGCGGCTTGTAGACGATGGGATCGTCGGCGTAGCCGGGATCGATGCGGGTCTCGATAACATAGCGCCCACCGGCCCGAACCACCTTCTCGCCGCGTTTAAGGGCTTCGGCGAAGTCCTCGGCCCGGCTGACCGGGCCCTCGCCCTCGAAACCCTGGGCCTTGGCGATGGCCAGCAGATCAATCGGCGGGTCGTCGATGCGCTGGCCGATCCATTTGTTGCCCACCGGGCGCTTGCGGGCGATCGCCATGCGTTCCTGATGGGCTTCGTCGTTGTAGTAGGACCGGTTGTTGGAGATCACGATCAAAAGCGGGATTTCCATATGGGACGCGGTCCACAACGCTTGGCACCCCATCATGAAATCGCCGTCGCCCAGGACCGTCAGGGGCAGCATGCCGGTGCCCTGCAAAGCCAACGCCGCGCCCACGGAAATTCCGGGGCCGGCGCCGACACCACCGCCGCCATCGATGCCGAGATAATCAAGCGGCCCTTCGAGATCGCAGGTCTCGCCGGGCCAGCCCAGGGAAAGCTGGATCAGGGAGACCTTGTTGCCCTTGCAAAAGTCGCGAACGGTCAGCGCCAGGTCGCGCAGCCCCATGGTCTTGCGCCCCTTGGCCACCTTCATGGGCACGCCCAGCTTCTTGACCCGGAGCTTGAATTTGTTGGCCACCGACTTCTTACTCTTGATCTTCTTGCGGACCGCCGGCAACAGCGCCTTAACCAGGGCGTCGGGGGTGGTCTGGATCGGCACGTCGGCCAACGGCAAGGCCTGGTGATCCATGGTCCAGCCATTGTGAATATAGCTGTCGGGCGAACAGTGAATGATCTTGGCCTTGATCTTGAGCTTGTCCTTGCCGAAGACCTGTTGGAACAACCCGGCGACATCGACGAAATCCATGTTGAGGATGACGTCGGCCGCCTTGATTACCTGTTTGATCGGATCCGTCGCCCGGGAGCTCGGCGGCGCCACATGCTGGGGATGGCTGGTGGGGAAGGCGGCGGCGGACCGGGTCGAGGTCAGAACCATGGCGCCGGTGGCCTCGGCCAGCTGCACCCGCCGGTTCCAGTCATCCTGGCGCCGTGACATCCGGCCCATCAGGATCACGGGCCGCTTGGCCTTGGCCAACAGATTGGCCGCCTCGGCGACGGACTCGGGCGACGGCGCCGACGGTGGCGCCGGGGCGTAGCGTTCGTGATCCGGGAAGGTGACCGGGCCCGACAATGCCTTTTCCTGCAACTCGGCGTCGAGACAGACATAGACCGGGCCATAGGGCGGCGTCAGCGTGATCTGGTTGGCGCGCAGGATCGATTCCAGTGCCGCCGGCACCGAACCCGGCTGGTCGTCCCACTTGATGAACTGGCGGATCATCGAGGCCTGGTCCTTGGAGGTGTGGATCCAGTCGATCCAGGGCCGGCGCTGATTGGCGTCAACCGGCCCGGTGGCGCCGAAGATGATCATCGGCTTGCGGTCGGTCCAGCCGTTGAAGATGGCCATCACCGCGTGCATCAGCCCTACATTGCTGTGGAGCGCCACCGCCATGGGTGTCTCCGTCACCTTGGCGTAGCCATGGGCGATCGCCACCGCGTGTTCTTCATGCAGACAGACCAGCATCTTGGGATTCTCGTTTCCCAGGAAGTTGACGATGCTGTCGTGAAAGCCGCGATAACTGGCGCCTGGGGTGAGGCTGATATATTTGAGATCGAGCCTGCGCACCATCTCGGCCATGGCGTCGGACGCCCAGCCCATGCGCGGATTGCCGCGGCCCTTGGGCTTGTCGATTTTGGCCATTCTGGCGACATGGCCATTGTCTCGTGGTGCCATTTTCTTCTCCTTAAGGTGTTTCTTGTTTGATGTTCAAACGGAACCGTCAGGCGGTGAGGTCCCTCAGTTTCATGTCCTCATTCATCAAATCGGCGTCGCTGACGGCGCGCGCCGATTCGATCAGCTTCTTGGCGAATCGCATGTCGCGGCCGAGATTGAAGGCGTTGGCGGCGACCACCCTGTCGCCGGCCATGTAGAACACCATGAACTTGCCCGATGCAGGCGCGCCGCGGGTGACGAGGCGGTCCCATGACGAAGGCGCGCCGGCGATCTGCAGATTGACGTCATACTGGTCCGACCAGAACCACGGCACCTCGGCGAAGGGCTCCTGTTCGCCGCACATGTTCCGCGCCACGGCGATGGCCTGATTCTGGGCGTTCTGCCAGGATTCGAGCCGCAACCGGTGGCCGAGGATGGGGTTGGGGTGGTTGGCGGCATCGCCGGCGGCATAGATGCCGGGGGCCGAGGTCTCGCCATATTGGTCGACGGTGATGCCGTTGTCGGTGGCGATCCCGGCCGCCGCGGCAAGCTCCACATTGGGGATGATGCCGATGCCGACGATGACGGCGTCGGCATTGACGGTTTTGCCCCCCGCGCACACCACCTGGGACACCCGGCCATCGCCTTCGAGGCGTTCGACGCTCAACCCGGTCAGCACCTCGACCCCGTGGCCGCGGTGAAGCTCGGCGTACATACGGCCGATTTCCGGATCGGTGACCCGGCCCAGCAGAACATCCTGGAGTTCGATGACCGTGACCCGGCAGCCCCGGGACCGCGCACTTGACGCCACTTCGAGGCCGATGAAGCCGCCGCCGATGACGACGATGGAACGGTTGGCCGTCAACTCCTGGCGGATGGCCTGGGAGTCATCGATGCCGCGGAGATAATGGACGCCTTCGAGATCGGCGCCGGGGACCTCGAGTGGGCGCACCCGCCCGCCGGTGGCGAGCAACAGCTTGTCGAAGGAAACGGTCCCGCCGCCTTCCAAGGTGACATGGCGGGAGCCGGTATCGATAGCCCGGGCGGTGCAATCGAGCCGGAGATCGATCTTGTTGTCGCTGTAATATTCGGCCGTGTTGACGAAGCAGCCTTCGGGGCCGTCATCGGTGGCCAGGAGCTCCTTGGACAGGGGTGGGCGTTCATAGGGCACATAGGGCTCTTGGCCGATGACGGTGATGGCGCCGTCAAAGCCCGCCATGCGCATGGCCTCGGCGGCCCGGCCACCGGCGTGGCCGCCGCCAACGACGACGAAGGTCTGATCCGACGCCACGATTCTCCCCTTATTTCCCTTGTCATGGAGCCGGTTTACCGCCGGCATCGGCGATTTGGTTATCACAAAGGGCGGCCCTTGGCTATGGTGCTATGGCCCCGGGGACGAGGCTTTCCCCTTGACCCTGGCGCCAGCGCCGGTTAGTCCCCTCTGCGTCCATATCGCTGACCCGGCCCGGCGCCTTGATGGCCTCCCGCTTCCCCATATGGCGCCAATCCCCGCTGACCCGAGGAAGACGTTGACCGAATTCGATCTCTCGATTCTCGCCCTTGCCGCCACTGTTCTTGTACTGGGCGGTGCCATCAAGGGGGTGTTCGGCGTCGGCCTTCCCATGGTCACGGTGCCACTGCTGGCGAGCTTTATACCCCTCGCCGAGGCGGTGGCGCTGATGTACATCCCGGTGTTGCTGTCGAACCTGTGGCAGGCCTGCCAAGGCGGTTATTACCGCAAGTCCTTCCAACGGTTCTGGCCCATGATGTTCTTTTTGGTGGGCGGCACCTGGCTCGGCGCCATGACCCTGGTGACGGTGGACGCCGGGATCCTGATCCTGTTTCTCGGCATTCTGGTCTGCTTCTTCGCCGTCTTGAATCTGGTCCAGACCGATTTTCGCATTCCCCACCGCCATGAGCTGTGGTTGAGCCTGCTGGTCGGGCTCATCGCCGGTTATTTCAGCGGCATCGCCCTTCACGCCGGCCCGCCGATGATCGTGTTCCTGGTGGCGCTGCACCTGCCCAAGGACGAATTCATCGGCTCGATCGCGCTCGCCTACATGACGGTGTTGATCCCCATCGGCTTCTTGTACGTGTTCTACGGGGTGTTGACCGCCGATCTGATGCCGATGGCGCTGGCGGCGACGGTGCTGGTCTTCCTCGGCCTGGGTCTGGGCCAATGGCTGCGCGGCAAGATCGACCAGGAACGCTTCCGCAAGGGCCTTTTGATCATGCTGTTGCTGATCGGGCTCAACCTGGTCCGCGAGGCGGTGTTCTAGGTGGTCAATCCGGGTGACATTGGCCCCATTGTGTCGCAAACTGTGGTCATGGAAATCATCAAGGCCGATCTCAAAGGGATACCCGGCATCCCGCCGACGGGGCTGTGCATCGGGGTCCAGCGCGCCGGCGCCATTCACAAGAAGCTCGCCGAGCGCCATAACGTGCCAGTCACGGTGTGGTCGCTGCGCCCGGAGATCGAGTTCCTGGCCTACCGCAAGGAGGACGTCATCGACAAGGGCGTCACCGCCACCGGCGATTTGGACTCGCTCGCCGGCGGGTCGGTTATCTTCGGCGCCCGTGGCGCGCCCCCTCAGATACGCAAGAAGGCCGCGGAGATGGGCCTCGAGATCCTGGCCGACGCCACCTGCCCCTATGTCACCCAGCAGGAAGAAGCCGCGGAGGAACTGCTGCGCCAAGGCTACAACCTGGCGGTTCTCAGCAACCCCACCCACCATGGCATTCCCCGCCTCAAGGGCATCGCCGAAGAGCTGGGCCGGCCGATCTTCATCATCGAGAACGAAGACCAGGTCAAGACCATCAACCTGACCCGGTTCGAGCCCCTCGGCGTCATCGTTCAGACCACCTTCTGGATCGAGACCTACAAGAAGATCATCGCCCGCATCCTCGACCGGTTCGCCAATGTCCACATCCGCAACACGACGTGCATCGATGCGCTGCAACGGCTCCCCGAGATCGTCAAGTTGGCCGACGAGACCGACGCCATCATCATCTTCGGCTGGAACGAGGGCATGACCAACCGCATGCTGGAAACCGCGCACCAGTGCGCGGGCAAGGTCTACAAGATCGAGAAGGTGGAGGACCTCCGCGCCGAATGGTTCCAGGGCCTGGACCGGCTCGGCATCATCGGCTCCAACGAGACCCCCAACTGGATGGTCGATGATGCGGTCGCCCGCATCAAGGAGTTGGCACCGTGAGCGCAGGTTAATTCCACCCGATGGCGAAAATCACCTTTATGCCTCAAGGCGATAGCTTCGAGGTGCCGGAGGGTACCACCATCCTGATCGCCGCGGTGCGCAACGGCGTGGAGCTCCGCCACGACTGCACCGATGCCATCTGCGGCACCGACCGGGTCCGCATCCTCGCGGGCTTGGACAATCTGAGCCCGGTCGCGGACAACGAGGACCTGACGCTCGGGATGCTCGATTCCAACCCGGATCAGCGCCTGGGCTGCGTCGCCCGCATCCTCGGCGACGTCACCGTCGAAATTGCCGGACCCATTGGTTAACGATAACCTCGCCCCAACTTGACTCATCCCAGGCCTTGGCCTAATTCATGGGCACGATTTCGAGCCCCCGGCAAATAATCAACCAACAGGGGCTCCGTCGGGTTCGAGATCAGGCGACTTTGCTTGAAATAACTCGTCCATCGGCCAAAACCATGGGGGCTATTCACCTTGGATCATGCCCATAAATTTAGGAGAACCCGGTCATGAGTGGCAAGAACCTGCAACATAAATTCACCTATGACGACTTGCGCGAATGGCTGGCCGAGGCCGACAAGCTGGGCGAAGTCCGTTACGTCGATAACCTCTCTTGGGAGCGCGAGATCGGCATGGTGACGGAAATGCTGCACCACACCGAGCCGGCGCCGGCGGCCTTGTTCGACAACGTCCCCGGCTGTCCCAAGGGGTTCCGGGTGCTAACCAATTTCTTCGGCGGCAAGCGCCAGAACATGACCCTGGGATTCCCTGAAAGCATTAGCAGGCTCGAACTCAGCCAGGGCTTCCTCGAGGTCTATGAGAACGAGGACAACCAGCCCATCCCCCACGAAATCGTCGAGGATGGCCCCATCTTCGAGAACGTGCTTACCGGCGACGATGTCGATCTCCTCAAATTCCCGACGCCGAAATGGCATGAAAAAGACGGCGGGCGCTATCTCGGCACCGGCAGCTACAATGTTACCCGGGACCCGGAGGAGGACTGGATCAACCTTGGCACCTACCGGGTCATGATTCACGACAAGAACACCGCGGGCTTCTACATCTCACCGGGTAAGCATGGCCGTATCCACCGCGACAAATATCAGGCCCGCGGCGAGAAGATGCCGGTTGCCGTGGTCCTTGGCGGCGACCCCATGACCTTCCTGATGTCGTCTTCCGAAGTGCCCTATGGGCTTTGCGAATACGACCTGATGGGTGGGTTGCGCGGCGGGGCGATCAAATGCGTCGAGGGCAAGGTCACCGGCCTGCCGTTCCCGGCCAACGCCGAAATCGTGCTCGAAGGCTGGGTCGACCCCAACGAGTTCCGCGAGGAAGGCCCGTTCGGCGAATGGACCGGCTATTACGCCTCCGATGTGCGCCCCGAGCCGGTGATGCATATCGAAGCCATCTATCACCGCAACGATCCCATCATTCTTGGCTGCCCGCCGCAGCGCCCGCCCGACGAGCTCGCCCGCTACCGGGCCGTGGCCCGTTCGGCGCTGTTGCAGAGATCGATCGAAGCGGCGGGCGTGCCCGACGTCACCGCTGTCTGGGCCCACGAGATCGGCACCGCGCGCATGTTCGTCGCCGTCTCCATCAAGCAGCGCTACGCCGGTCACGCCACCCAGGCCGGCCATGTCGCCTGCCAGTGCCATGTCGGCGCCTATGCCGGCAAATACGTGGTGGTGGTCGATGACGACATCGACGTCTCGGATCTGGAAGAGGTGATGTGGGCCATGGTGACCCGGTCCGATCCCGCGACTTCTATCGATATCATCAGGAACGCATGGTCGACGCCGTTGGATCCCCGCATTGATCCCGTCGATCGGGAAAACAATAATTTTACCAATTCCCGGGCCGTGATCGACGCATGTAGGCCCTACCACTGGCGCGATCAGTTCCCCCCCGTCAACAAGCCCAGCGCCGAGCTCGCCAAGGAAACGCGGGAGCGGTTCTCCTACCTCCTCGACGGCTCGAAGCCACCGAAGTCGAACTAGGGCAAGTCCGCATGAAGAGTTATGGGAAGCGGCCGCGAGGCCGCTTCTTTTTTGGCTAATCTCAGGCCCTGGCGCCAGCGGGGCCAAGGAATCCGGGCGATTTTCCGGGCCACACCATGCTTTACCAGGACACCAAGCGCCCGATGGAATGACGGCCATATAATCACAACAATCATCCCAGGGAAGATCATACTGACGGCCCCACGCATTCTCGCGATATTTGCCCTGGCCCTGGCACGGGTTCACCATGGCCAGACCGCGGCGGCCTAGGAAAAATAGATATCGGCGGCGGGGCAATATCCTATAGAATTGTTCAGGTATTTCCGTAAGTAGACCCCCCCGCCACGCTAGGCGGGGGAAAAAACAGGGAGCACTTAAGAACATGGCTGTAGGAACGGTAAAATGGTTCAACCCGGTCAAGGGTTTTGGTTTCATCACTCCCGAGGACGGCACCCAAGACGCCTTCGTCCATATCTCGGTTGTCGAGCGCGCAGGGCTCAACACTCTTCGTGAAGGACAGAAAGTCGAATACGAGCTTGTTCCCGGCCGGGATGGCAAATCCGCCGCGGAAAATCTGGTCCCCCTCGACTAGCGGAGCACGCGGCCGACGTGGCCGCTTGAACCCCCGGAGCCCCCGGGGCCGCGCGACTACCTGAGGTCAATCGTGGCCGCTTAATTCGGCGCACAGGCAGGAGTGGCAGGCAAGATGGCACGCAAGCCCAATTACAGCTTCGAACGCCGGGAGCGCGAAAGGCGCAAGGCGGAAAAACGCCAACGGCGCCAGGAAGAGCGCGCAGAGAAGGCCAAGGCTAGGAAACTCAAGGCCGAAGGCGTCGCCGACGAGGCCGCCGTCGCTGGCGAGGCCCCGGAAGACCGGCCGGCCGGGACATACGGTCCATAAAAAATTGATGTCAGATGACCCGCAATGACTTATAAAGGGCGGCGGCAAAGCATTTCTAGGCGCGCCTTGTTTGTGCCTCTAACGCTCGACTGGCTGGTCTCGGAGATTTGTTGCCATAAGCGGATACCCCCGATGCGGTGCGTCAGGGCCTAGAATCAGGGAGAAGATATGCCTGTTGGAACGGTCAAGTGGTTCAACCCTGTCAAGGGTTATGGTTTCATTACACCCGACGACGGCGGCAAGGACGCCTTCGTCCATATCTCGGCGGTCGAACGCGCGGGCATCAGCACCCTTCGCGAGGGCCAGAAGGTCGAGTTCGAACTCGTTCCGGGCCGGGACGGAAAATCCTCCGCCGAAAACCTGGTCGCCATAGACTAGGCCGGTGGGGGCCGCCGGCGCCAGATAGCCGGCGGGACGAACCAAGGGGCGCCACGTTCGCCCCGGAACCGATCCGTGGTCAACCCGCGGCGAGGTGGGCTCGCGCCCGCACTCAACCGCAGCACCCCGAAATTTGAAACCGCCCCGCGCGCAGCGCGCGCCGGCGGCTTCGATTCAGCCCAATTCATCGGAAGCCGGAAAAGACCTGGTTGCGGAGAATCAGTCCGGTTCCAAATCGACGTCGAGGGCCTGCAGGACCCGGCTGTGCATGTTGTAGCTGCCGACCAATACGGCGAGCTCGACGATGGCGCGTGGGCTGAAGTGATCACGCAGCGGCTCGAAGACGGCGTCGGGCACCTGGATGCTTTCGGTCATGGCATCGGCGAAGTCAAGGGCGGCGCGCTCCCGGGCGCTGAAATGGCCGGTGTCCCGCCAATCGCCAAGCGCATCGCATTCCTCAAGGCCGAGGCCTTCCGCCGCGGCGAGCGATGGTACGTGCTGGCGCAGGATGTAGGCTGATCCTGTCAGGTGACCGAGCCGTATGATCACGATCTCGCGCAGCCGCCCATCGAGCCCGGTCCCCCACCGCACCGTGTTGATGTGTTTGAACCACGATTCCGCCAATGGCGGGCTGTGCAGCAGCGCCTTATAGATATTGAGGACGCTTCCCCCCCGCTGGTTGCGGATTTGTGCCACCAGGTCTTTCAGGGTTACCTGGTCCTCGGGTTCAATCAGGGGTATGCGGGCCATGGCGTTTTCCGCCCTTGAAAAGTTGATTTCGCCGTATACGGTCTGGAAGAAATCATAATCTAGCACGGCCAAGGATAAGCCACATGCCCGTGATCGTTGTTGAAGACGACAAAGTCCTCCGCTTTCTCCACGTTTTGCTCGATCCCGACGTACCGCCGGAACGCACCGCCGCGTTCACCGACTACTTATCGTTCGACGTTGCCGACGTTGATGCTTGGATCAAAGGCGTTCGTGATTCCAGCGGGGCGCTATATCCCGCGACCGTGCGCATGGTTCCCAGCCAAGACGCGTTGAACGCGGCGCTCGCCGACGCGGATGCGGTGGTCACGGAGGGGCTCAAAATCGGAGAAGCCGAGCTGGCGCGCGCGGCCAAGTTAAAATTCGTGCAGAAATTCGGCCGTGATAGCCGCAATATCGATTTGGACGCGTGTGCGCGGGCCGGCGTGGCGGCGCGGACGATCCGGCGCAAGGTCAACGGCGCCGTCGCGGAACACGCCATCGCGCTGATGTTGGCGGTCGCACGAAAGATATGCGAGACCGACGGCGCGCTCGATTTCGCATCGCTTCGCGCCCTCGGCTATCGGCCCGCCCTGTTCGATGCCAACCATATTTCCGGCGCCAACTGGGCGCGTATCCCGGGGTTGCGGACCTTGCAAGGCGCCACATTCGGCGCCCTCGGGCTTGGCGAAGTCGGACGCGAGGCCGCGGCGCGGGCGCGAGCGATGGGCATGGAGGTGCTTTATTACCAGCGCCGACGCCTTGCCGCCGACATCGAAGCCGAATCGGATGCCCGCTATGTATCATTCGAGGAGTTACTGGAACGGTCGGATTTCGTCAGCATTCACCTGCCGCTGACGCCCGAGACCCAAGGCATGATCGATGCCGCCGCCATCGCCCGCATGAAGGACGGGGCAATCCTCGTCAACATATCGCGCGCCCATATCGTCGACCGCGGCGCCCTGATCGCGGCGCTGGAGCAAGGCCGGCTCGGCGGCGCCGGCTTCGATGTGCATTACCAGGAGCCCGGCGCCGCGGATGAGCCGTTAAGGTCATTCCGCAATGTGGTGCTGAGCCCGCACATCGCCGTGGGACCACGCGCCCACGCCATCGCCGACATGGAGACCGTGGTCGACAATCTGGCCGAGGCCCTAAGCGCCCAGTGAGGCGCCCAGTGAGACTCCAAGTGAGCCACCATCGGCGCGGCCGCCGAGATTGGTGAGGTTCGATGTGGCGAAATCGGCGATACTCGGGTCAGGAAGAACCACGAGTAAATATGGGAGGACGCGGTGGAACGGCTTCGCACCCTGATAGATGGTCCCGATCTGGTCATTGCCCCGGTTGCGCTCAACCCTCTGATGGCGCGGATGGCGGTCGAGGCGGGCTTCAAGGCGGTCTATATGAGCGGTGGATCGCTGGGTTGGGTTAAATGTGGCACCGAGGCCACCATTACATTGCCGGAAATGGCGCAGATCGCGTTGGATATGCGCACGGTTTCAGATGTCCCCATCATCTTGGACGCCGGCGGCGGGTGGGGAGATCCGGCGCATATTCACCGCACCATGACGATGACGGAGGCAGCCGGGTTCGAGGCAATCGAGATCGAGGACCAGGTGTTGCCGCGCCGCTTCCATCACTTTGTCGGTGTCGAACATCTCATCCCGGCGGAGTTCATGGTCGCCAAGATCCGCCAAGCGGTGGCGGCGCGTAGCGATCCAAACCTTGTCATTATCGGGCGGACCAATGCGCGCAGGATCGCCGATCTCGACGAAGCGCTCAGGCGCGGCGCGGCTTACCGGGAGGCCGGCGCCGACATGATATTCGTGCACACGCGAGATCCGGATGAGATGCGCATCATCGGCGAACGGCTGGGGCCACCGCTGATGGTCTTTGCGCCGGAAGACGGCTTCGCCGCCTCACCCTACACGCCCGCCGATCTGGCCGGGCTGGGCTTCAGGCTTGTGGCATCCTCCGGGTCGGCCTTCGTCGCCATGTACAAGGCGATCCGCCAGTCCTACGCCTGTCTGGCGAACGGCACGATCGATCCGCTGCTTGGCCAGGGTGGTACGGTGGCGGAGATGAAGCTAGCGCGCCGCACCGCCGGTCTCGACCACCTGCTCGACATCGAAAAGCGCACCATGGGGGCGTGAGCTTGAAGGGTATTGGAAAAGCTATTATCTACATGTGGGATGTGTGGAATAATGGGGTGGCGACCCCCCCATGCCCCAGTCCCCGATCAGGAGGGAGTGCGCCATGAGGTTCTTCGAGTTGGCCTTGCCAGCGGTGCTGACACTCGCCGTTGCCGCCTGCGCCAATCCTGACGCCGGGCCGGTGGTGAGTCTCGACGAGGCCGACACCCCTTACATGTCGCAGGCCCTCCAGAGCGCGCTTGAGAGCAACAAATCGGGGCACAGCGCCAACTGGATCAACCCTGACAACAACCACCGGGGCGCCGTGACACCGCTGCGAACATTCAAGTCCGAAACCGGCCAGGACTGCCGGCAATTCCAGCGTTTGGCCACGGTCGCGGGCGAAACCGGCTTGGCATACGGCACCGCCTGCCGCGAGCCTGATGGAACCTGGCGGGTCGTCGGCACAACCACAACGCCCTATTATGACCGTGGCCCCCGCTACGGCGGCTATGTCGGCTACGGTTCCGGCTACGGCCATTACGGGCGCTACAGGCGCCATTATGGCTCTGGGATTTCGTTCGGGTTCGGCCATCACCGCTATTACTGAGGGCGTCTTATGTGGCCAAGGGCGGAGATCGCATCCCCACCGCCGATAAGAATATCCAAAAGCCGTATCAGGACAACGCGCCCGACAACCAAGTGTGAGGCGAACTGATCACATGCCCTCAGCCGACGAAATCAACCGCATCCTGGAGCAATACATTTCGATGGCCATGGAGGGCTGGGGTGTTCACGCAGCCGGTGGCGGTTGGAAATCCGTCCAGATGTGTGAATCGCAAATCGAGGCTCTAGATACCCAACGGCGCAAGCTTGCCGATGGCCTGAGGTTGCACGATGACACGTCGAGCGTGGAATTGCTGGCGGGTGCCCTGATTAAACAGCATGGCCTGCCAATCAAGGGGGGCACGGAAGCCTATCGTTGCTTCTGTCGTCGTGTCGTTGATGCTGAACTTGAAGTGCTGAAACTCAAGAAAGCGCGGCTAGAAGAATTCTATGGTCCGATGTGAACGGAAACGAACCCGCTGCCAACAATTGTTTTTGCCCCCTGACGTTCACGGGTACGGCTCCCCCTTAACATTGCAATTCGGGAGCCATCCACACAGGACATAAGCCCCCTACCAAAATTGTGCCTATGAGTGTCTAATTCTGGCGTGGTTGTCCGAACCGGGGAGACTGCAATGCTGAAGGGGATTGCTATTGTTC
>JAZFWG010000156.1:0-15347 GCA_036448135.1 Alphaproteobacteria bacterium | reverse complement strand
CAAAAATTCAACAATTTGGGGTTAAAGAACTGGGAACGGTATTTGTCAACATCCGCAGGGGGCCGCTTTATCTTTATCTATCATGGAGATAGAAGATGGGTGGTCTTAAAACCAGTGCCCTCAGGCTGGTGGTCATAATTGCCATCGCCATCGCTGTCGTTGTCGGCGCGAACTATTTTCTAGTCGGCGGTTGATGCGAGCTTGTTGATGCCGTCGCTGCTCTATCCGGGGACTCAACCCGGGGCCAATATTGGGCCGTTGCAAGGGAAAAGGAGGGGGTGATGAAGGCGTTTTTTAAGAACCTGTTCAGCCAGACGGTTGCCGTCATCATTTCCATGCTCCTGGTCGGCAGCTTGATCTACTGGCTGATATAACCCTCCTGAGGGGGCTTCAATCCATAGCCGGCACGCGGAACGCCGGCGCCTCGCACGCCTTTGCCGCCGCCTCGTCCGGGGCAAGGCTGGCATCCCACATCTTGCCGACATAGCGTCCGCCGGTGTTGCCCTTGGCATGGTCGGAGACCAGCCAGATCAGCACCGGGTTCATGATATCCACCGGCAACAGTTCGCGGCCGTCGGCCACGGGCAGCCGGTTGGGGTCGGAATCGCAGGACCCGCCCGGTAGCAGGGAATTCACCATGACCCCGGTGCCCTCCAGGTCCCTGGCCCAGATTTGGGTTTCGGCCTCGATCGCCGCCTTGGTCACGCCGTAGGGCGAATTCCGCTGCCCCTGGAAATTGCGGATGCTGGTGGACAGGTTGATGATGTGGCCATGGCCCTGGGCGATCATGTGGGGCGCCACGGTGCGCGAGATCACAAACGTGCCGCTGACATTGACCTTGATGGTTTCCTGCCAGATCTCCGGGTCGGATTCCCAGAATTTCAGCGAGTTTCCCTCGGGCGGCAGGCCGGGGCCGCGATGGGGCCTGCGCGCATTGTTGACCAGCACCTCCAAGGCGCCGAATTCGCCGAGGGTGGTGTCTGCCAAGCGCTCGCAATCGCCCTGATTGGTGATGTCGGTGACGGCGGCCAGCGCCCGGCCCGGCCCCACCCGGTCTTCGATCTCATGGGCGACGTCGTCCAGCAGGTCCGCTTCCGGCGAGGCGAGGACGACGCGGGCGCCGGCGTCGGCGAGGCCAACCGCCATGGCCCGGCCCAGGCCGCGGCTGGCGCCGGTCATGATCACCACCCTGTCATTCAGCCGGATCTCGGTCATGGGCGCAGTCTCCCCGGTCATGTTGTTAAATCGCGTGTTCTTGACGATCGATCATAGAGGCTTTGATGGCGGCCGTGCCGTGCTAAATTCAATGTCTGGCACCAAAAACTCAGTATTCCCGGAGGACACCACATGTATGGACACCGCGCCCGCATCGGCTATTGCTCGCCGCCTTTCGTCACCGAAGTCTTCCCTTACGAGTTCTACAAGATGGTGCCCGACGGCGTGAGCTTGATGATAACCACCCTCGAGGTCGGCAATGAATACACCAAGGAGGCCTTCGACGGCAGCTTCGACCGCAGCATGGCCGCCGCCAAGTTCATGGGAGAGGCGGGCGCTGACGTGGTCGTGCTCGGCGGCAATCCCATCAACCAGTCGCGCGGCATCGAGAACCTGCCCGGGATTTGCGCCGACCTCGCCCAGGAGATCGGCACCAAGGTGATCGCCTCCACCCTGTGCCAGAAAGAAGCGATGGAAAAGCTCGGCGTGACCAAGGTGGCCACCGCCCACGTGGCCGGGCCCGGCCACCAAGAGCGCCACAATCAGCAGATGCGCAACATGGGTTTCGAATCGGTGGGCGAGATCTCACCCGAGCGCACCTCGCTGTTGCATTACGGCAAGCTTTCCGAAGACCTTGCCCTCGAGCTCGCGCGCCAGCTCATGGCCGACCACCCCGAGGCCGACTGCATCCACTTCGCCTCGGCGCATTGGCCGACGGCGTTCGCCATCGAGCCGGTGGAACAAGAGCTCGGCATCCCGGTGATGACCTCGCAGCAGGCTATCGTGTGGAAGGCGCTGCGCAGCGCCGGCGTTACCGAGCCGATCGAAGGTTTCGGCCGCCTGTTGCGCGAATTCTAAGGGCGGCGGCGGGGCCATGCCGAGGAGCCGGACCAACGGCGTCGAAATTTATTACCAGACCGCGGGCGAGGGGCCGCCCTTGGTGTTGATCCACGCCATTCCCTTCGACCACGACTTCTGGCTTTACCAGACCGCGCATTTCTCCACCTGGTTCAAGGTCATCGCCGTCGATATCCGTGGCTGGGGCCGCTCGGAAAAAGTGACAACGGCCTTTTCGCTGAAGGATATGTGCGACGACGTCTGGGGGGTGTGCCAGGACCTTGGGGTGGATGGGGGCGTGGATGAGGCGGTGGTGATGGGTTGCTCCATCGGCTCGAAGATGGCCCTGATGCTCGGGCTCGACCACCCCGAGACCTTCAAGGCGGTGGTCCTGGTCGGCGGCAACAGCGGGCCCCAGGACATGGACCGCCGTGTCGAAGGATATCTGAGCGAAGAGCTTGCGCCCTACCGGGCAGACCATCTCCGCCACGGCGAGCGCGACGCCTTCAACCAAAGCCACCTTGGCCGCCATCTTCTCCAGACCTTTTCCGAACGCAACGATTGGTTGGACAACAAGGCCATCGCCGAGGTCTTCCGGGCGCTTGGCGCCGCCGACGTCAGAGACCGGCTCGGCAGCTTCCGCACCCCGACCCTGATCATCAATGGCGAGTTCGATAGCGCCCGCGCCGGCGGCACCCGGACCGCCGGGCTCATCGCCGGCGCGGTGCAGAAAATCCTGCCGGCGATGGGACACGCGTGCAATCTCGAGGACCCGGCCGGGTTCGACGAAGTGGTGATCAATTTCCTGACGGAACAGGGACTGATGCCGCCACTGGCGCCGTGACTAGCGGCTTTTGGCGACGGCGCGGACCCTCTGGTCGGGGCGGTGGGCGTCTTCCCAGGCGGTGATATAGTCGCGGGTGAGTGGCACCGCCTCCTGGTCCCGGGCCAGTTGCATCTGGAACACCATATGGCCCTGGCGGCGGAACGCCAATTCACAGCCCAACAGATATAGCTCCCACATGCGGCAAAAGCGCTCGTCGTAGAGGTCGCGGATCTCGTCGCGGTGGGCCTCAAACCGGGTGTGCCAGTGCTTAATGGTTTCGGCGTAATGCAGGCGCAGGATTTCCACATCGGTGACCCACAGCCCGCTTTTCTCCACCGAAGGCTGGACCTCCGACAGCGCCGGGGTATGACCGCCCGGGAAGATATATTTGCGCAGCCATGGACTGGTAACCTCGGGCTCGCCCATGCAGCCGATGGAATGGAGCAGCGCCACCCCGTCCGGTTTCAGAAGGTCGTGGACCTGGCGGAAGAACTCATCATATTGCGGCGCACCGACATGCTCGAACATCCCGACCGAGACGATGCGGTCATATTGCCCCCTGAGATCGCGGTAGTCTTGACACTCGAAATGCACCCGATTATCGAGGCCGGCATCCCTGGCACGTTCATTGGACACCTTGACCTGCTCTTCCGAGAGGGTGATGCCGGTCACTTCGGCATCGGCGACTTCGGCGAGATAAAGCGCAAGCCCGCCCCATCCCGAGCCGATGTCGAGGATTTTGAGCCCCGGCCTGTCAAGCAGCAGCTTGGCGGCGATGTGGCGCTTCTTGTTGTCCTGGGCGGCTTCCAGGGTCTCGTTGCCGCGGACAAAATAGGCACAGGAATACTGGCGGTCCTTATCGAGGAACAGGTCATAGAGCGTGCCGGACAGGTCGTAATGGTGGGCGACGTTGGCGCGGGCACGCGGCGGCGGGATCAAATGGCTGAACCAGTTCCAACACCAGGCGATTTTGCCGATGGCGATGCCCACGGGGCCGGGTTGATATTGCTGGACGTTGGTGAGGAACATATCGAGGAAGTCATAAAGGGTTCCTTCCTCAATGGTCAGGGTGCCGTCCATATAGGCTTCGCCGGCATAGAGCTGGGGGCGAAAAAACATCTTATAATGCAAGGATTTGTCGTGCAGACGAAGGGTGACGTTGGGGCCACCTTCGCCGCCGAAGCTGTGGCTCTTGCCGTTGGCGTCGATCACCGTCAACGTTCCGAACTTTATCAGCCGGTCAAACAGGCGGGCCAACAGCATTGTTCGCCTCCCCACAATCCTGCGTGGGCCGATCGCTTGGCCACGTCAGGTCCTCAATACCCTTTCGTCACCATGGGGGAAGCAAAGCACAAATTGCCCAGCGAAAACATACCCAAATAATCACCGTTAGAGAAAAACGGCGCCATGATCGGCGCCGTTTTGCAAGATTTTGCTGGAATTTCCGGGATTTCCGGGATTTTCGGGATTCAGCCCTTTTCGTCGGTCTCCGGCGGCTCGGTGGCGGCCCCCTCGCCGTCGTCGGCGCCGTCTTGCGGAGGCTCCTCGGTGGCAACGTCCGCTGCCGCCTTTTCCTCGGCCGCCTCTTCCTCGTCTTGCGGGATCTCCATGTCCTCGGGGTTCTCGAACAACTCGACCGCGGCTGCGTCCTCGGCAGGCTCGGCAGGCTCGGCAGGCTCGGCAGGCTCGGCGCCTCCCGCCTCCGTCAGCACCGCGCCGGTGGCCTGCAGCTTGGCCTCTTCCTCGGACCGGGCCACGTTGGCGGTGATGTCCACCGTGACCTCCGGGTGCAGCGCGATACGCACCTGGTGCAGGCCGATGGTCTTGATCGGACGCTCAAGCTTGACCTGATTGAGCTTGATCTCGAACCCGGCGTCGGTCACCCCATCGGAGATGTCACGGGAGCGGACCGACCCGAACAGCTGGCCGGTTTCGCCGGCCTGGCCCACAAGGACGATGGTCAGGTTCACCATCTTGGCGGCGACCGCCTCGGCTTCGGTGCGGCGCTCCAAGTTGGCGGCTTCGAGATGGACCCGCTGGCTCTCAAAGGATTTCATGTTCGCCTTGGTGGCGCGCAGGGCCTTTTTCTGCGGCAACAGGTAGTTGCGGGCATAGCCGGGCTTGACCTTGACCAAGTCGCCCATCTGGCCGAGCTTTTCCACCCGTTCCAGCAAAATCAATTCCATCATTACTCATCCTCCTCGAGGTTGCCCGGACCGGCCAGGCGTTGGCGCAGACCGGTCCATTGCTCAGCGAGCCCGAGGGCCGCCACCAGGATCACGGGCCAGCCGATAAATACCATAATCAGGTACATCGTCACCAGGATTGGGGTCCGTGACGGCCACGCCCGTGAGACGGCGTGAACCACGGCAAGACCCAGCAGAAAAAACGGCACCAGCATCATCAGCGCCAGGTTCAGGCTGACGAAGCCCACCAGGCCCGGGCCGGCAAGCCGCCAGATCACGGCGGCGGCCAGCATCGCTCCGGCGAGCCCGAAGGGCAGGCTCATGTCCAGCAGGGGCGGCGCCGGGCGAATATTGCGCTTCAGCCGGATCAGGATGTTCTGGGCCAGGTGGGCGTTGACCACCATGGAAATAAGCCAAGAAGCCATGAAGATTGCGGGAACATACCTCGCCGCCATTTGCGCCATGTCCCCCGCCTTCGATGGGTCCAAGTCCTGCATCAGGACTCCGAGCGCGGCGGAAATGTTTTCGCGGAGGGTCTCTTCGAGGCCATTTTGCCCGCCGCCCGCCATATATGCCACGATCACAAACGCCACCGCCCCATAGCCGGTGAGCCAGCACACCATCCGTCCTGGCGGGCACCATTCGGAATTGCCCTCCGGCGATTGCCGCCTCGAAAGCGCCATGCGCAGCAGCAGCAAGGTGGGCAACGCGGTGACCACGGTGAACAAGGCGACAACCGCAAGTTTCGATAGCTCCAGGGTAAGGGTAAGGGCAAGGGTAAGGGCAACCGCGGCCATGGTGGCGATGGTTCCCGCCGTCAACCCCAGGCTCAAACCAACAACGAACAACGGCAACGCCGAGAAATAGGCGAGGAACAACCCACCGGGGATTCCGAGAAATGTCGAGAGGTAGAGGATGACGCTGGTCATCCCACCAATCACCGCCATCAACAGGATCTTGGACATGGATTGCCGTGGCGCGTCCCCGCGCCCTTCTACTCGACGAGGAATGGCAGCAAGGCCAAGGCGCGCGCCCTTTTGATCGCCTTCGCCAATTCCCTTTGCTTTTTGGCCGACACCGCGGTGATGCGGCTGGGCATGATCTTGCCGCGCTCGGAGGTGAACCGCGACAGAAGCCGAACATCCTTGTAATCGATTTCCGGCGCCTTGGACCCGGAAAACGGACAGGTCTTGCGGCGGCGGAAGAATAGGCGCCGGGGGCGTTGGCCACCCCCGCTCTGTCTTTCGGGCCTTCTCATGACTTGTCTCCCTCATCTGTTCCGGCCGCATCAAGCTGGGGCTTGTCCTCCGGCTTGGCGGCGTCCGCCTCCTGGGGCTTATCCTCGGGCTTGGCGGCGTCCGCCTCCTGGGGCTTATCCTCGGGCTTGGCGGCGTCCGCCTCCTGGGGCTTGTCCTCGGGCTTGGCGGCGTCCGCCTCCTGGGGCTTGCCCTCGGGCTTGGCGGCGTCCGCCTTCTGGGCGGTCTTATCGGCAGCCTGACCTTCACCGTCCCGGCCGTTACCTTTGGCAGGTGGTCCACCGCGCCGTGGGCCGTTACCGCTGGGAGGGCGTGTGTCGCGACGGTGGTCGTCATCGCGGGGCCCCCGGCTGCGCTGCATCATGATCGAGGGTTCGTCGGAAAGCTTGTCGACCCTGACGGTCAAATAGCGCAACACGTCCTCATTGATGCGCATGTTGCGCTCCATCTCGAGGATGGCCGCAGACGGGGCATCGATGTTGAACATGGTGTAGTGGCCCTTGCGGTTCTTCTTGATTTTGTAGGCGAGGTTGCGCAGCCCCCAATGTTCTTTGCCGACAACGCGGCCGCCGCCCTTCTCGATGATCTCGGAGAAGGAGTCGGCAATGGCTTCGACCTGGGTGTTGGAAATATCCTGGCGTGCGATGAACACGCTTTCATATAACGGCATCAATGACCCCTTCTGGCTGTTAGCGGCCCGGAGCCGACCTCGACACCCGAAGGACGGCCACTCAGGCCTAGCCGGCATCGCCGGCAAGGAGTGGCGGAAAGCGGCGCAATATACACCATAGCGGCGTTCATGCAAGCCCGAGACCGGCCTTGACAGGGGCCTCATAGCCACCGCTATGGTATATATGTAAGATCAAGGCGTTGCTTGGTAAGGGGGCTTGGGTCGGCCGGGCGCCTGCGCGGGCCGCATCGGGGCGTCAATCCAGGTATGATGGCTGTCTTAACCAATTCGAGGATCATCCGGTTATAGGGAATGCCATGTTCGATCTTGGGGACAAACGCGCGATCGTCACCGGCGCCAGCGGCGGCATCGGCGCCGCCACCTCCCGCGCCCTCCACCGGGCCGGGGCCCAGGTGACGCTCACGGGCACCCGCACCGCGGTGCTGGACGAACTGGCTTTAGAACTCGGTGAAGGTGCCCATGTGGCAGCGTGCGATCTCAGTATCTCTGGCGCTGCCAATGAGCTCGCCCAGGCTGCGGTTTCCGCCATGGGCGGGGTCGATATCCTCGTCAACAACGCCGGCGTCACCCGCGACAATCTGATGATGAGGATGAAGGACGAGGACTGGCAGACGGTGCTCGATCTTAATCTCACCGCCACCTTTCGCTTGTCGCGCGCCGTGCTCAGGGGGATGGTCAAGGCCCGCTGGGGCCGCATCATTTCGATTTCATCCGTGGTCGGTGTCACCGGAAATCCGGGCCAGGCCAACTACGCCGCCTCCAAGGCCGGCATGATCGGCATGACCAAGGCCCTGGCCGCCGAGGTCGCGGGCCGCGGCATCACCGTCAACTGCATCGCGCCGGGCTTCATCGACACCGCGATGACTGCCGGTCTTGGTCCCGATCAGACCGCGGAACTCGAAAACAGGATTCCCTGCGGGCGGCTGGGGACCCCGGAAGATGTCGCCAGTTCGGCAGTATTCCTTGCCAGCGAAGAGGCCGCCTACATCACCGGCCATACCCTCCATGTCAACGGGGGAATGGCAATGATCTGAGGGCTTTGACTTGCCTTTGCTAATACTGGCCAAGCCTTACAAATTATGATAGGAAGCGGCACTTTCCGCCCCAAGTGGGGGCCAAGGCGCTCCTGTGGTTGGGAGGGCGTTCCGAGACCAGGAAAATGACAAGGGGAAAACAAGTATGAGTAAAGATGTTTCCGAACGCGTATCAAAGATCGTGGTTGAGCATCTTGGCGTCGAAGAGTCCAAGGTCACGAACACTGCCAGTTTCATAGATGACCTTGGCGCTGACAGCCTGGATACCGTCGAACTTGTCATGGCGTTTGAGGAAGAGTTCGGGTGCGAAATTCCCGACGATGCGGCGGAAAAAATTCTGACCGTCAAGGACGCCGTAGACTATATCCAAGCCAACAGTTAATTCTGTTTTGAGCGCCGTTTTGACCGGCGTGGCTGGCTGAATGGGGCTTGTGAAATTGCCTGATACGCAATGAAACGCGTGGTCATCACGGGGTTAGGCCTCATCACACCTCTTGGTTGTGGGGTTGAGACCAACTGGAACCGTTTGGTCAACAACCAATCGGGCATTCGGTCTATCCAGTCTTTCGATGTTTCCGATCTGAACGTAAAAATCGCCGGCCAGGTGCCCGTGGGCGACACCGATTCCGGACTTTACAATCCCGATGATTGGATGCCGGCCAAAGACCGGCGCAAGATGGACGCCTTCATCGAGTATGCCATCGTGGCGGCGACCCAGGCGGTGGAGGATTCCGGCTGGATGCCCGAAGACGAGGAGTCCCAGATACGCACCGGGGTCCTGATCGGTTCGGGAATCGGGGGTCTGCCGGCCATTGCCGAATCGGCGGTGATCCTGAAAGAGAAAGGCCCGCGCCGGATCAGCCCCTTCTTCATTCCCGCCTCGCTGATCAATCTGGCCTCGGGGCATGTTTCCATCAAATACGGCTTCAAGGGTCCCAACCATTCGGTGGTGACCGCCTGCGCCACCGGCGCCCACGCCATCGGCGACGCCGCCCGTATGATCCAGCTTGGCGATGCCGATGTCATGGTCGCGGGGGGCACCGAGGCCGCGATCTGCCGTTTGGGCATCGCCGGCTTCGCCGCGGCGCGGGCGCTATCGACCAATTTCAACGACACCCCGGAACAGGCATCCAGGCCCTGGGATAAGGACCGGGACGGCTTCGTCATCGGCGAGGGCTCGGGCATCGTCGTCGTCGAGTCTCTGGAACATGCCCAGCAGCGGGGCGCCAACATCTATGCCGAGATCGTCGGTTATGGCATGTCGGGCGATGCCTATCACATCACCGCCCCGGCCGCGGACGGCAGTGGCGGCTATCGGTCGATGAAGGCCGCTCTCAAGCGCGCCGAGCTCAACCGGGAGGACATCGACTATATCAACGCCCATGGCACCTCGACGCCGCTCGGCGACGAGATCGAATTGGGCGCGGTCAAGAGACTGTTTGGTGATCATTCCCACACGCTGTGCATGTCTTCGACCAAGTCGGCGATCGGGCATCTTCTCGGTGCCGCCGGGAGCGTCGAAGCGATTTTTTCGATCCTTGCCATCAAACATGGGGTCGTGCCGCCGACCCTCAACCTCGAGAATCCTTCCCCCGGCTGCGACATTGATCTTGTGCCCCTGGAGGCCAAGGAGCGCAAACTGTCCTATGTGCTATCCAACTCGTTCGGTTTCGGCGGCACCAACGCAAGTCTGATCTTCACCAACGGACTTTAGATTTTATGCGGCGCCCCGCCGTCGGAATCGCCTTTGCCGCCGCCTTGGCCTTGGCCGCCGGCGCATTGTTCTGGTTTTCCGATGCCTTCAACCGGCCGGGACCCTTGGCGCGGGATCTCAACCAGGTGATCCCCAAGGGCGCCGGGGTCGATCACATCGCCCGGCTTCTCCTTGACCGCAACATCATCGCCAACTCCCTGGTTTTCTCCTTCGGCGTGCGCATCAATCGCAACCAGGGCCACCTCAAGGCCGGTGAATATGCCTTCACCGCCGGTATCAGCGCCCGTGGGATCATGGAGCTTCTGCTCAGCGGCAAAACCGTGGTGCGCCGGATCACCCTGCCGGAGGGGCTGACCACGGCGGAGATCCTGGCGCGGATCAACGGCGCTTACGGGCTGGTTGGCGCCGTCAAGCCGGTCCCCGAGGAAGGCAGCTTGCTGCCCGATACCTATCATTATTCCTACGGCGACGGTCGCAACGGCCTGGTCTTGCGCATGGAACAAGCCATGGCGAGGACGCTGGCGCAATCCTGGGCCCGCCGCAACCCTGACCTGCCCCTGAAATCGCCGCGCGAGGCCCTGATCCTTGCGTCCATCGTCGAAAAGGAGACCGCCCTTGACCATGAACGGCCGCTCATCGCCGCGGTGTTCCTCAATCGTCTGAAACGAAGAATGCGGTTGCAGTCGGACCCAACCGTTGCCTATGGCCTGGCGATGGCGCCCGGCTTTGAGGCCAGGGGCGCGGCCAGGAGCGGCGCCAGGTTACGCAACCGTCGATTGACCCGCGAGGATCTGGACGTGCCGACGCCGTTCAACACCTACCTCATTGCAGCTCTGCCGCCGGCGCCGATCGCCAATCCCGGCCGGGCCGCCATCGCCGCCGTCCTCGATCCGGCAAAAAGCGATGTGCTATATTTCGTTGCCGATGGCCAGGGCGGCCATGCCTTTGCCCGGACCCTGCGCGAACACAACCGCAACGTCGCCCGTTGGCGCCGTATCCAGCGTCAGCAAACAAAGCCCCAACAATCAAAGCCCAAATAGCATCAATGCTTATCCGGCAAGCGGCGTAGCATTGGGTCGATCAGCCCCGGCGGCAAGGCGGTGGCCAGCCATGTCAGGAAATTCGCGGGAAACGGGAAGGCGATGCGCGCCTTGCCCTTATCCAACCCGCGCTTGATGATGGCGGCGGCGCGCTCAGGCCCGATGATGAACGGCATCGGGAAAGGGTTGGCATCGGTCATCGGGGTTTTGATGAATCCCGGGCAGATCACCGAAACCTCGATGCCGTCATGCCGGAGCGCCCCCCGCAGTCCCTCTCCCAGGACCTTGACCGCCGCCTTGCTCGCCGAATAGGCGGCCGCTCCCGGCATTCCACGGTATCCGGCCAGGGAACTCATGATCGCGATTTGGCCTTGTATGGTTGGCTTGGGGATGGCCCGCTTGGCGCCGGTGGCTGGCTGGGCCTCGGCCCGCGCCCGCAACACCTGTATGGCGGGAAGGACGGTATTGATCACGCCGTCCACATTGACGGCGAAGATCTGCCGGGTCTGGTCGGTCCCGCTGTCAGCGCCGCCATGGGCGCTGAAGCTGCCGCCGGAGATGCCGGCATTGGCGATGACGAGATCCAGCCTTGCCGCGGCGTCGGCTTTGGCGATCCAGGCGGCCATGGCGTCGGCATCGGTGACGTCGATTTGGCGGGTCTCCACCGTGGCGCCGCGCTCGCGGCAGGCGGTGGCCACGGCTTCGAGGCGGCTTTGGTTTCTGCCACCAAGGACGAGGACGACGCCGGGGGCGGCATAGGCCAGCGCCAGGGCGCCGCCGATGCCGCTGCTCGCCCCAGTAATCAGAATGGAACCGGGATCTTTCATGCTATGTCCTCTGGGCCCTCAGGGTCACGGTCATATCTCGGGTTGTTGCCAACCGATCCGCAGGATATAGTGAAAGTCTACTCACCTACCACAAGATAAGGCCAAAAGGTGCACCCATTGGGGGTTCGGTGTTCGTAACCAGTATGACGGGTTTTGCCCGCGCCGAGGGTCACGAGGGTGATTTCCTCTGGCGCTGGGAGGTCAAGAGCGTCAACGCCCGCGGCCTCGATATCCGTTGCCGCGTACCGCATGGCTTCGAGGCGCTCGAGCTTGTGGCGCGGACTGCCGTTGCCGAGCACTTTCAGCGCGGCAGCTTCAATGTTGTCCTCGTGGTGGTGAAACCGCCCGGTGAAGTCAAGCTTGTCCTCAACCGGGACATGCTCGATCAGGTCCTCAACATCGCCAAGGAGATCGAGGCCGAAACCAATGCGGCGCCGCCGCGGCTCGATGGCTTGCTCGGGATTCGTGGTGTCGTTGATGCCGTCGAACAAGTCGAGGACGAGGAAGACCGTGGCCGCCGCGAGGGCTTGATCACGGCGACCCTGGATGAGGCCCTAGGCGCGATCGAGGCCATGCGCCGCGACGAAGGCGGCCGCCTCGCCATCACCCTGGAAGGCCACCTGGCCCGCATCGACGAACTCTGCGCCAAATCCGAGACCCTTGCCGCGGCCCAGCCCGGTGACATCAAGGCGCGTCTCAAGGAACGCATCACCGCCTTGATCGAAGCCGAACCGGCGCTCGCGGAAGAGCGTCTGGCCCAGGAATCGTTGTTGCTGGCGTCGAAGGCCGATGTCCGCGAGGAGATCGACCGCCTCAAGTCCCATATCATTGCCGCCCGGGATCTGATCGGCCAAGGCGGCGCCGTCGGCCGGCGGCTCGATTTCCTGGCCCAGGAGTTCAACCGCGAGGCCAACACGCTGTGCTCCAAATCGGCCGACAAGGATCTGACCATGACCGGCCTTGATCTCAAGGCCACGATCGAGCAATTCCGCGAGCAGATTCAGAATATCGAGTAGCAAATCATGGATCCGTTCCAAATCCGCCGACGTGGTCTGATGCTGGTGCTGTCCTCGCCTTCCGGCGCCGGCAAGACCACGATCTCGCGCCGCTTGATCGAGCGCGAACAGGACCTGACCATGTCGGTTTCGGTGACGACCCGCCCCAAACGTCCAGGCGAGGTTGCCGGGGTCGATTACCACTTCCTCGATCCCACCGATTTCAACCTCATGATCAACCGTCATGAGCTCTTGGAATATGCCGAAGTGTTCGGGAACTATTACGGGACGCCGCGCGCCCCGGTGGAAAAAAGCCTCTCGGAGGGCCGGGACGTGCTGTTCGATATCGATTGGCAGGGCACCCAGCAACTCAAGGAAAATGCTGGTGAAGATCTGGTCAGCGTCTTCCTTTTGCCGCCTTCGACCACCGAGCTCGAGAAACGCCTCAAGACCCGCGCCCAGGATTCCGACGAGGTGGTCGCCAAGCGCATGGCGCTCTCCACCAATGAAATGAGCCATTGGCCCGAATATGACTACATCATCGTCAATGACGAGCTCGACAACAGCACCGTCGCGGTACAGGCCATCCTCGCCGCCGAACGCAACCGCCGCGACCGTCTGGTCGGGCTCGCCGATTTCGTCAAAGGGCTGCGCGAGGGGCAATAAGACTTAATGAAATAGGTGGTTATGGCCGCGTCTTGCTGTAGGCACGGGCCAGGGCGCAGAACGCCGCCACGTCGAGTTCTTCGGCCCGGGCGGTTGGCGAAACCCCGGCGCTGGCGATCAAGATTGTGGTGTCCACCCCCAATGATTTGAGGCTGGTGCGCAACATCTTGCGGCGCTGACCGAAGGCTGCCTTGGTCACGCGCTCGAGGTCGTCCCAGGTGGCCTTCGCCGCCGGTTGCACCAGGGGCTTGAGGTGCACCACCGTCGAGGTCACCTTGGGCGGTGGGGTGAACGCCTGGGGTGGAATGTCGAACATGGACCGGACCTCGCACAGCCACTGGGTCATCACCGAAAGCCGCCCATATTCCTTGGTTCTGGGCCTGGCACAAAGCCGCCCGGCCACTTCTTTTTGCAGGGTGAGGGTCAGGCTGCGAAAGTCCCGGATCCTCTTGAGCCATTTCACCAGCAGGACCGTCGCGATGTTGAAGGGCAGGTTGGCGACGATTTTGTAGGGGCCGCCGCCTTTGGCTCGGCAAAGGGCGATCTCGTCGATGTCGAGGGCGTCGCCGTGCTCGACATGAAGGCGGCCTGGATAGGCCTTCGCCAACTCGAGGAGGGCGTCGATGCAACGCTGGTCGCGTTCGACCGCGACCACCGATTTTGCCGCCGACGCCAACAGCGCGCGGGTCAGCCCCCCCGGGCCAGGTCCGATCTCGATTGCCGTGCAGCCGCCGAGATCGCCGCTGGCGGCGGCAATGCGCGCGGTGAGGTTGAGGTCGAGCAGGAAATGCTGGCCCAGGCCCCGGCGCGCGGATATGCCGTGGCGCGCGATGACTTCGCGCAGGGGCGGCAGATCCGGGGCGGATTGAATGTTTTCAGGGATTTCAGGCAACCGATTGCTGCGCATTTGCGGCCGCCCGGTGTTCCGCGATCGATGCTGCCATCTTCAAAGCGGCGATGAGGCTGTCCTCGCGCGCGGTACCGGTCCCGGCGATGTCCAGCGCGGTGCCGTGATCCGGCGAGGTCCGCACCAGCGGAAGGCCAAGGGTAATGTTGGCGCCGCCATAGAAATCGATGGTTTTGAGAGGTATCAGGGCCTGGTCGTGATGCATGCAAATGACGGCGTCATAGCTATCCCGGGCGCTTTGGTGAAACAGGCTGTCGGCGGGGACGGGGCCATAGACCGTGATCCCACGTCTTTTCAGGCTGTCGACCGCGGGGGTGATGATTTCTCTTTCCTCAAGCCCGAGCGCGCCGCCCTCACCGCCATGGGGATTGATGGCGGCAACGGCCAGTTGCGGCTTCTTGATGCCGAAGTCGGTCCTAAGGGCGGCCTCGGTGGTCACCGCGCAATCGATAATCGCTTCGGTGCTGAGCGAGGCGATGGCTTGCCGCAAAGGCATATGAATGGTGACCGGAACCACTCTCAGTCCGGGGCAGGCCAGCATCATCACAGGCGCCATCATGGCGTTGGTAAGATCGCCGAGATATTCCGTATGGCCGGGATGGCTGAAACCGGCTTCATAGAGGGTTTCCTTGTGGATCGGGTTCGTCACCATTGCCGCCGCTGAGTGGGTCTGGACCAGTTCCACGGCGCGGTCGATGGCGGCAATGACGGTTTTGGTGTTGGCGGCATCGGGCTGGCCCGGCGTCACCGGCCGAGCCAGGGGATGGGCCAGAACCGGCAGTGCCCTGGGGAATACGGTTATAGCCGCGCCCGGTTCCGCGATGGTCTCGATGGGCACATCGGCGCCAAGCCGCGATGCCAGGCGTCCAAGGCGGTCGGGATCATCAATGGCGAAGAATGCCGGCACACGGCAACGGTTGCGTTCAAGCCAGGCCTTGAGGGTGATCTCGCCGCCGATGCCCGCGGGCTCGCCCATTGTTAGCGCCAGAGGCGTCGATTGCGTCATGGCTTTCCTCTGTGCCCGCCGCCTAAAGGCGAATTTCCACGAATGCGGCCTGGCGCAGGTCGCGCAAATGACGCCGGGAAAACAACTCATACTTTTGGTTGAGCAGCATCAAACGCACGCTTTTTCGTGTCGGCAGGGGGACCGGGG
>JAZFWG010000155.1:0-6143 GCA_036448135.1 Alphaproteobacteria bacterium | reverse complement strand
CACCGCGTCCTTGGTTATCAGGTCCTTGTAGGACTTCTCCAGCGCCTCGATGGTGTCGGCCATGGTGAGGACCGAGCCCACGTGATCATTATTTAAAATCAGTGTCATATCGCTAATCCCTAATGTCCTGCAACAGCCATTCGGTGGGGATTTCATTGGTCTCATAGCCGGTCTCAATGGCGCGCTCATAGACCAGGCCGGCGACGGCGTAGAACTGGGCGCCTTGCATGTTGCCGCGCTCCGAATAGGTGATCTGATCGTCGCTGGTGCGGCCGCGCTCAGCGCCGCTGATGACATCGCCAAGATTGACCACCCGGTCCGCGGCGACGGCGGGCCGCAAGCCGCGCTGGCCGTCGGGGGACATGCGCTTTTTCGCGGTCTCTTCGTCCATCGCCGCGTAGGTGATGCGTGAGCGTTTGTGTCCGAACTCGGCCAGGCCCCAGGGCTGGGGTGCGTTGCCGAAGCGGAGACTGCGGTCGATCTTGTCCAGGGTCTTGGCGTCAGGCGCGCCGGTGCCGCCGATCACCACCACATGGGTGCCGGGCTCGACGAAATCACCGTCGGTGACCGGCACCGTCGAATCGGTCAGCCCCGCCAGGATATCGGCGCCGCGATAGACCTGTTCCGGCGCGTCGCAGGCCACCGTCTCGATATCGTACATCGCCGCCATCTCGGTGGCGAAGGCCTCGCGGTTGGCCGCCGTCGGGCTGAAGACCTGGAGCTTCTTGATGTTGCGCACGCAAGTGAACGCCGCCATGTGGGACCGGGACATGCCGCCGGAGCCCAGCATGCCGACCACCTCGGCGTCCTCGCGCGCCATGTATTTGACGCCGATGCCGCCATCGCCGCCGACCCGCATATGCTGCAGAATGCCATCATTCAACAAGGCCACCGGCTCGGCGGTTCTGGTGTCGATCAACAGGATCAGGCCGCAATAGAGGCCGGGCTTGACGCAGTATTTTTCCTCGGTGGCGTAGCCGTCCCGCACCTCCTGGGTGAGGATATCCGACTTCATTCGGATGGCGAAATAATCTCCGATGGCGCCGCCTTCCATGGTGCCCCATTGGAAAGTCTTGTTGGGGTCCGAGGTGGGGATCTGGATATCGACCCGGGGCCGGCACACCGCTTGTTCGGTGGCGATGCGGGCGTAGGAACTCTCGAGCGCCGCCATGGCCGCTTCCATGGTGAGCAGTGATTGCACGTCGTCATTGCTGATGATGAGCGTCATGGCGCATGGCCGCCGGGGCGGACCTCCCTCAGTCTTTATCGTTGGCGGCAGCATAGAGCGCCGCCCCGGCCCTGACAATCACCCACACCTGACAATAGGGTATCCCCTGGCTATGATGGGCGAAAAGCGGAGAGGGAGGAAAACATGGCGTATACGAGCTGGCGCGGCGTGGTCGGGCTGGTCAAGCCGACCCGGAGGCCGGGGTCGCTGGAAGAGCTCATCCGCATGCTGCCCGAAGGCGTGGGGCTGGTGCCCCTGCTGCTCGACGTGCGCCAGGGCTCCCATGATGAGTTTGATTCCGCGATTCCCGCCTATGAGGAACGGGTGGCGGAATTCGCCAGCCAGGGCGTCGACCTTGTTATCTGTTCCGGCACGCCGCCCTTCATGATGCTGGGGGTTAAGCGCGAGGCCGAACTGGTCAAGACGTGGCGGCGCAAATACAACACCGCGATCTTCACCCAGGGCATGACCCACGTGAATGCGCTCCGCGCCGTAGGCGTCAGCAAATTCATCGGCGCCAGCTATTCCGCCCTGCAGAACGAAATCGTCATCAAATATATGGGTGAGGCCGGTTTCGAGATCGCCGACATGACGCCCTTGGAGGTGCCATTCGACCAGGTCGGCCAAATCTCGCCGCTTGAGGTCTACAGCCATGTCCGCAAGATGTTTCTCGCCAGTCCCGGCGCCGACGGCATCTATATCCAGGGCGGCGGCTGGCGCATGACTCCGATCATCGAAACCCTTGAGCAGGATTTCGGCGTTCCCGTGGTGCTGTCATCGACCGCCGATTGCTGGGAGATCCAGAAAGCACTTACCATCCACCAGCCTTGCCAAGGCCTGGGACGCCTCCTCAAAGAACTGCCGGACCCGGTCTAGCCAAAGCCATGAACAACGATAAGATCGACGCCCTCCTCAACCCTTCGAACGTGGTTCTGGTCGGCGCCAGCGACCGGGCGCGCCACTGGTCAGGGCGCGTGTGGAACAACCTCAAACGCTTCGACTTTCCCCACCCGGTCTATCCGGTCAATCCCAACCGGCAAGAGATCTGGGGCGCGACATGCTACCCCACCCTCGACGCCCTGCCCCAAGCGCCCGACCATGTCATCCTGTTCGTGCCCGCAGATGTCAGCCTCGATCTCCTGGAGACCGCCGCCGCACTCGGTGCGCGTAGCGCCACCATCTATGCCGCCGGCTTCGGCGAGGGCGACGAGGCCCGGGGCCGCGAACGCGAACGCCGGTTGCGCCAGGTGATCGCGGACACCGGGCTCGCCATCTCGGGCCCAAACTGCATGGGCAATGTTGCGGGCCAAGCCCGGCTGGTGACCCTGGCCGATGACAGCCTGGCGCGCGTCGGCCCCGGGCCGGTCGCGGTCGTCACCCAATCGGGCGCCATGTGCCTGGTGATCAACCGCACCTTGGCCGACCGCGGCATTGAGGCCGGGTATCTGATCACCTGCGGCAACCAGACCGGCACCAACACCGCCGATTACATCCGCTATTTCGCCGCCGATCCCGATATCAAGGTCATCCTCTCCTACCTCGAACTGGTGGTGGACCGGGCGAGCTATCTCGATGCCTGCCGTGCCGCGGGGGATGCCGGCAAGCCGGTGATCACGGTCAAGGCCGGCGCTTCGGAGGCGGGCCGCGCCGCCGTCATGGCCCATACCGGCTCCCTGGTGGGCTCGATCAAGGCCTTCGACGCGGTGACGGCCTCAACCGGCGTCATCCGCCTTGACGCCATCGAGGACGCCATCGAGGCGGTGGAATATTTCACCCACCGTGCCGCGCCCAAGGGCGGCCGTGTCTTCGTCATGACCAATTCCGGCGCCTTGAAGGGGCTGGTCGCCGACGCCACCTCGCGCCTCGGCATCGCGCTACCCGCGCCCGAGGCCGCCACCGTCGACAAATTGCGTGAGATCCTGGGCGACCGCCCCGGGCTCGAAAACCCGCTCGATTCCATGGGGACGCTGACCGCGGACCGCTATGTGGGCTGCCTGGAAGCACTCAAAGGTGATGCCAATTTCGACATGCTTCTGATCGGTGAGGAGTTCCCCCAGATCGAAGGTATTCAGCGCAAGGTCGATAACCTCACCGCCATCGAGCACTGGGCGGCGGCAGTGGATATGCCGGTGGTGCTGTTCACCGCCCTGGTCGAGGGCACGAGCGACTATGCCCGCCAATTCCGCAAGACCCTCGCCCATCTCCCGATCCTGCAAGAGACCGACAAGACCCTTCGCGTCATCAAGGCCATCACCGAATTCGCCACCCGGCCCGCCATGGCACAGGTTCAACCTGGGCGCCCCACGCCCCTTGCTGCCTTAGATGACGCCAAGGGTGCGAAGGCCCTGGACGAGGCCGCATCCAGGGGCGTGATCGAGGCCTATGGCATCCCATGCGTCGAAGCAAGCCTCAGCCATGATGCCGAGGGCGCGGTGGCGGCGGCGGATGCCATCGGTTATCCGGTGGTGGCCAAGGCGATCTCGGCTGAGATCGCCCACAAGACCGAGGCCGGCGCCGTGATGGTCGGCCTCATGGATGCAGACGCGGTCAAGAATGCCTATGACGCCATTTCCAAGAACGTCGAGGCCCACGCCCCCGATGCCGAGATCGACGCAATCCTCATCGCGCGGCACATGTCCGGCGGGATCGAGCTTGCCCTCGGCATCCACCATGATGCGGAAATGGGCCCGGTGGTGATGTTCGGCGCCGGCGGCGTGCTGGTGGAGTTGATCGACGATGTGGCGGTGTGCCGCGCCGGGATGGATGAGACCGAGGCCCGCGCCATGGTCGCCCGGACCCGGGTGGGCAAGCTGCTGGCGGGCTACCGGGGTGGTCAGGTTTACGACATTGATGCCGCCATTGCGGCGATCACCGCGCTTGGCCGCCTCGCCCACGACCATGGCGAGAACATCGAAGCCATCGACGTCAACCCGTTCTACGTGATGCCGGCGGGCCAGGGCGCGGTGGCCCTCGATGCCCTGGTGGTGCTGCGATGAGCTAGAGAGCCCGGCCGAATTTCAGCCTCATTCCCCCCAAATGTCGCGGGAGACCTCGATCAGGCGCGTCATCTTGGCGCGTTCTTGCTCCACACTCATGATCGCATCGAGGGAGCTCGAGAACCCGCACTGGCTTGAGATCGCGAGCCGGTCGAGGGCGACATGGCGGCTGGCCTCATCAATGCGGGCCTTGAGCTCATCTGCGGATTCGAGTTTCGCCGATTTGGTGGTCATGGCGCCGATCACCACCACCTTGTCGTCGGGCACGGCGGCCAAGGGCTCGAACGAGCCCGCCCGGGGTGAATCATATTCGAGGAAATAGAACCGGATGCGGAGCTTCCGGAACAGCTTCTCGGCAACCACATCATAGCCGCCGGCGGCCTGCCAATGGCCGGCCTTGTTGCCGCGGCAAAGATGCATGCCGAGCGCCATGCCGTCGGGCACCCCGTCGGCGACCGCATTGACCGCGTCGGTGTAGACCTCGAGAAGCTCCTCCCAGTCATCGCCCCGCGCGGCAAGGCCCTCGCGGATGGCGGGATCGCCGAGCTTGGCGATAGATGTCTCGTCGAGTTGGATATAGCGGCAGCCGGCATCGGCCAGCGCCGCCATCTCCCGGTGGTAGGCTTGGGTGAGGTCGGACCAGAAATCGTCGAGATTGGGGTAGACGTCTTCGGAAATATTGGCGCGGCCGGCACGGAAATGGATATAGGCGGGCCCGGGCAGGGTCACCTTGGGGAGCGCGGTGGTGCAGGACGCCAGGAATTTGAAATTGTCGATATTGGTGGGCCCGGCCCAATTGACGCGGCCGGTGATGCGGGGCACGCGCTGGCCGATCTGGTCGCCGCCGGCATCGGTATAGGCAAAGCTGCCGGCGATATCGCTGCCTTCCTCGAGGCCGGTGATACCGTGGGTGGTGAAGCTGTCGGAATAGGAATCGCGCCTGAGCTCGCCATCGGTCACCACCTTGAAGCCGATCTCTTCCTGCATGGCGACGGCGGCGCGGATTTCCTCGTCCTCGATGGCGCGGAGTCCGGCATCACTGACGGCGCCTGTGTCATTGTCGGCGCGGGCCTGTTTGAGGCGTTCCGGGCGCACCATGGAGCCGATCAGCTCGGCCCGGAACGGGGGATCGTGGGGGGCATCGCTCACTTAGTTCTCCCTTATTTTGACGGCTCAGTCGTAAGTTCGGAGCACGTGGCGGGCGATGACCATACGCATGACCTCGGGCGAGCCTTCGGGGATGAGGTGGCTGCGCTGGTCGCGCACCATGCGCTCAATAGGCAGATCGGTGGTCAACCCGATACCGCCGTGAATCTGCAAACAGTTGTCGGCGCCACGCCACGCCATCTCGGCGCCGAACAGCTTGGCCATATAGGCCTCGGTGCGCACGTCTTCGCCCTGATCGTACTTATGAGCCGCGCTCCACACCATCAGCCGGGCGGCGTGGAGCTCGACGAAGGCGTCGGCCAACATCCATTGGATCGCCTGGCGCTCGGCCAGCGGCTTGCCGAAGGTAACGCGCTGCTTCGCATAGGACGCGCCGAGCTCTAGACAGCGTTCGGTGACGCCCAGCGCCCTGGCGCCCTGCTTGATGCGCCCGACGCCGAGCCATCTCTGGGCCAGCCGGAAGCCACCGCCTTCCTCGCCGACCAGGTGGGACGCCGGTATCCGCACGTCGGTGAAGGTGATCTCGCACGGGTCCTCATTGGTCATGGTGTGGTGGCGGGCGGTGATCTCCACCCCCGGGGTGTCCATGTCGACGATGAAGCATGAAATGCCGCCGCGGGAGCCCTTGGAACGGTCGGTCGCCGCCATCACCTGGGCGAATTCGACATATTCGGCGCCGGTGATGAAGCGCTTGACGCCGTTGATGACATATTCGTCACCGTCCCTGACCGCGGTGGTGCGCATGGAGCCCG
>JAZFWG010000154.1:0-3006 GCA_036448135.1 Alphaproteobacteria bacterium | reverse complement strand
TTACATTTACCGCGCGGCGCTCGCCGCCGCGGTGGTTACCGGGGCCTATCACATTGTCCCCGCCGCCGCCGATCCCATCGCCGATTTCTACAAGGGCAAGCGGATGACCATCCTCATCAGCTCGCGGGCCGGCAGCGGCTATGATGTCTATGCCCGGCTGTTGGGGCGCAATCTGGGCCGGCACATCCCGGGCAATCCCAGGATCATCCCTAAGAACATGCCCGGCGCCGGCGGCATGCGGTTGCTCAACCACGCCTACAACAAGGCGCCCCGGAACGGCTCAACGCTGTTCACGCTCCATTTCAACCTGCCCTTGTGGCAGGCCATCGGCGGCAGCGGCGTCAAATACGATGCTAGCAAGATCATCGGCCTCGGCCGCCTGGTCGCCTCCAACGCGGTGGTTGGGGTTTGGAGCAAGTCCACCTCGAAGGTCGCGAGCCTTGCCGACGCCATCAAACGCCAAGCCATCATCGGCAGTACCGGGGCGACGTCGAACTCGACGATCTACCCCATCATGCTGAACAACCTGTTGGGTTCCAAGTTCAAGGTGGTGCACGGCTATGCCGGCGCGTTCGGCGTGTTCCTGGCCATGGAGCGCGGCGAGATCGATGGCTTCGGCAGTTACTCCTACCTCTCCTTCAAGGCGGTGAAGCCCCATTATCTCGAGAAGAAGTTGTTCCAACCCATCGTCCAATGGGGGCCGAAGCGCGAAGCGGGCTGGCCCGATATCCCCACCGCCATCGATCTGGCCAAGACCGCCGTCGATAAGAAGGCCATGGAGATCGCGTCGTCAGGCCCACGCATCGGCTTTTCCTATTTCATGCCGCCCAAGGTGCCGAAGGCGCGGGTTCGGGCCTTGCGCGCCGCCTTCAACGCCATGGTCAAGGACAAGGCGTTCCTGGCCGATGCCGCGAAGCTTAAAATGTCTCTGCGCACCGCCACCGGTCAGGAGATCGAGAAGATCGTCGCCGGTGTCATGAGCGCGCCGGCCGACGCCATCGCGCGCCTGAAGGATCTCCGGGTGCGCAAGGACCGCAAGGTTGGCTGCAAGCAACACAGCAAGGCCAGCAAGGGCAAATTCTGCCGCAAGAAGCGCAAGCGCAAGAAGAAGAAATAGCCGCAAGCTTTAATCCACCATCGATGTCGTTTGCCGTCCCTTGAAAGCATTCCGTGTCCCGAGATACTCTCCCCGCCGATATCCTCCCCGCCAAATGGCGTTCGATCACATTGTTGGCACTGTGCCAGGTGCTGGCCATGGCGCTGTGGTTCTCGGCTTCCGCCGTGGTCCCGGCGCTGACGGCTGAATTCGGCCTCAAGGGCTGGGCCGCGTCCCTGCTTGCCAGTTCGATCGCCGTCGGGTTCGTCGCCGGCACCTTTTCCAGCGCCTTGCTGGGCCTGGCCGACCGTCTCGACCCGCGGCGCTTTTTTACCGTCGCCGCCGCCGCCGCCGCCGTCGCCAACGGGTTGATCTTAGTGGTGCCGCCGACCTCATGGGCGGTGCCGGCGCTGCGTTTCGTGGTCGGGGCCGCCATGGCCGGGGTCTATCCGGTGGGCATGAAGATGGCGTCGAGCTGGGCCAACAGCTCGGGCGGCCGCGCCGATATGGGGCTGTTGGTGGGGCTCCTGGTCGGCGCCTTGACCCTGGGCTCGGCCTCGCCCCATCTCATCGACGCCTTGGGCGGGCTCGACTGGCGCTTCACCCTGGGTGTCGCCTCAGGACTGGCGGCGCTGGCGGCGGCGTTGATCAATCTGGTGGCGCTCGGCCCCAACCGCGCGGGGAGGGTGGAGTTCAAGGCGCGCTTCGTGCTCAGGGCCTGGAGCTACAAACCGCTCAGGCTCGCCAATCTCGGCTATTTCGGCCATATGTGGGAGCTCTACGCCATGTGGGCGTGGATCGGGGTGTTCCTCCATGCCAGCTTCGCGCTGAACCCCGGGGGTGAAAACGCCGCCGTCTTGGCCAAGATCGTCGCTTTCGCCACCATCGGCATTGGCGCGCTGGGATGCCTGTTCGGTGGCGTCATCGCCGACCGCTGGGGCCGGACCACCCTGACCATGGCGGCCATGGCGATCAGCGGCAGTTGCGCCCTCGCCGTGGGGTTTTTGTACGCGGCCAATCCCTGGCTGTTGACGGCGCTGTGCCTGGTCTGGGGCGTCGCCGTCATCGCCGATTCGGCCCAGTTCTCGGCCAGCGTCATGGAACTTTCGGATCCGGCCATCACCGGCACCATGGTCACGGTGCAGACCTGCATCGGGTTCCTATTGACCACACTGACCATCCATTTGATCCCGGAACTGGTGAACCTTGTGGGCTGGCGGTTCGCCTTCGCCGCCCTCGCCGCCGGGCCATTCCTCGGTGTTATCGCCATGGGCGCGCTTCGAGCCCGGCCCGAAGCCGTCAAGCTCGCCGCCGGTAAACGCTGATTTCAGCCCGGTTGCGCCGCCGCGTGGCGTGGCGTGATCACCGTGACGGTGGTGAACATGAACACCACGGTAAAATAATGCAGCGGCACCGCGGCGATGACCACGGCGACTAGGGCCGAGACCGCAAGGCAGATGGCGGCGAAATAGTCGAGCCGCTTCGCCATGAATTGAGAAGGATTAAGGTTCCCATCACCAAATCAAGGCGCAACCATTAGTCTCGGTACGGCTGAAAGAGCCGCCGCCAAATGATGGTTTTTTCCGAAATCATTGTGGCAAGTGCATAAATGAAGAGGATGACCCCCGAGATTTCTAGGGTTTCCTCCCCAGTCGCAATCAAGGCATATGCCATCGATGATTCCCCACCGCCGGAGACAACTTTGCCACCGACGAGTTCGAGGCCAATGGCGCCACCTACGTAAAGCACCGCACTGGCAACAAAGAGGCGACGAAAGCGGGATTCTAGGTGCAATAAGAAACTCGTGTATGCCAAGCCGAATAGGCCAGTGATGATTGCCGCTGGAATCACCCAGGCAAAGTACAAGTAACCGCCAACATAGAGATAACTTCTGACCGGAACTATTGTTA
>JAZFWG010000153.1:0-2483 GCA_036448135.1 Alphaproteobacteria bacterium | reverse complement strand
GCTGATCGCGGTGGTCGCTGAAATATTCGACCAGGACGCGGTGATAGGCGTCACGGCTTTCGGTATCGCCAAGGGTGTTGAGCTCGAGGGTGGTTTTTTCGAGCACGCCCAAATCATCGAGGATGTGGCCGGCAAGGGCGATGGTCTCGATATCGCCCTGGGGCGACGCCACCCCTAAGAGCTCGACGCCGATCTGATGGAACTGGCGCAACCGCCCCTTCTGGGGCCGTTCATGCCGGAACATGGGGCCTTCATAGAAGAACTTGAGCGGCAGATTCTGGGACAAGCCTTCCGAGATCAGGCAGCGGGCGACCCCCGCGGTGCCTTCGGGCCGAAGCGTGATCTCGTCGCCGCTGCGGCTGGAGAAGGTGTACATCTCCTTGGTGACGATGTCCGAGGTATCGCCGAGGGTGCGCTTGAACACCTCGGTGAACTCGAATATCGGGGTCGCGATCTCGCCGTAACCGTATTGGCCGGCAATGACGCGCGCGGTTTCGGAGATGTGGCGGTGACGCCCGCTTTGCTCGGGCAGAATGTCATGGGTACCGCGGACAGGCTGCAAGGAACGCAAATTTGAATCCTGGCTTAAGAAACCGCGACGACGGGCTGGCCGTCCCCGGTTGCGGCATCATCCCCACCGGCCTTCGCGGCTTCGATCTCGGCGGCTTTCTCCTCGATCAGGGCGACCAGATGATCGAGGATATTCTCGTCTTTGAGTTTGTGATCTGGGATGCCGTTGACATAGACCATGTGAGTGCCGTTGCCACCGCCGGTGAACCCGATGTCGGTCTCGCGCGCCTCGCCGGGGCCGTTGACGACACAGCCGATCACCGACACCGTCATCGACGTGGTGATGTGGCTGAGGCGTTTCTCCAGAAGCTCGACCGTCTTGATCACTTCGAACTGTTGGCGGGCGCAGGACGGGCACGAAATCAGATTGATGCCGCGATGGCGCAGGCCCAGCGCTTTAAGCATTTCGAACCCGGCATGAACCTCCTCGACCGGGTCGGCGGAGAGTGACACCCGGATGGTATCGCCGATCCCCGCCCACAACAGCATGCCCATGCCGATGGCGGATTTCACCGTGCCGGTGCGCAGCCCGCCCGCCTCGGTGATGCCGAGATGGAGCGGATAGTCGCAGGCTTCCGCCAGCCCCTGATAGGCGGCGGTGGCCAGGAACAGATCGGACGCCTTGACGCTGATCTTGAATTCGAAGAAATCGTTGTCTTCCAGAAGTTTTACCGAGTTCAACGCGCTTTCGATCATGGCTTCCGGGCAGGGCTCACCATATTTTTCCAGAAGATCGCGCTCCAGCGAGCCGGCATTGACGCCGATACGGATGGCGCAATTGTTGTCCTTTGCCGCCTTCACCACCTCGGTGACGCGCTCTTCGGCGCCGATATTGCCTGGGTTGATCCTAAGACACGCGGCGCCGGCGGCGGCGGCTTCGATGGCGCGCTTGTAATGGAAATGGATATCGGCGACCACCGGAACATCCACGGCGGCGATGATCTGTTTCAGTGCCGCGGTCGATTCCTGGTCGGGACAGGACACCCTGATGATGTCGGCGCCGGCGGCCGCCGCCCGCTCGATCTGTTCCACCGTCGCCTTGACATCCGTGGTCAAGGTGGTGGTCATGGTCTGAACCGTAATCGGCGCATCGCCGCCCACCGCCACCTTGCCGACATGGATCTGGCGGGATTGACGGCGGGTGATATCGCGGTAGGGCCGAACGCTCATGATGGTCACTCCGGTTTGGCGGGAATGGCCATTATAAACCAATCCCCCATAGGCCTAAAGTGCGCACGAAGATGTTGAATTTCAACATATTCTCGAAAGTCTGGGGCTGCTTTCATTCGGCGACCGCCGTCCCCGCCATGAGGCGTTCGGGGTCGAGCAGGACCCGGCGGCGCACCACCCCGAACAAGCCGATCGGCGCCACCGGCTTGCCATCCACCAGAATTTCGAGAGCGCCGGCATTTCCCGTCGTCAGCCGGAGCCCCTTGAGGTTGGGCACCCGATAGCTATCACCGGTGCGAAGGATCCGCGTGATCAGCAATGTGTTGTTGGCTTCGCGAACCTGTATCCAGCTATCGCTTTTGGCGCGCACGGTGATGCGCGAGGCGATGTTTCCGGCGCCGTAAGCCCGCGCGTCCGGGGGTGGCGTCGCGGCCACGCGCGGCACTTCGGGAATCGCGGGCACCGCCGCCAGGTTTGCTGTGGCTGTGGCCGGGGACGGCGATGGCACCGGATCGGGCGCGGCAATGATGACGGGCGGTTCTGCCGGGGCCGGGGCCGGGGCGCTTTCGCCAACCGGTTTCGGGGGTGATGGTTTCGGGGGTGATGGTGTCGGTGTTGCGGTTTGGCTTGCCGGTGAAGGTTTCGGCTTCGGTGTATCCGGTGTGGCCGGTACAGGCGCTGCGGCCGTTTCCACGGGTTTCGGTGGCGCGGCAACCGAAGCCGGCGTCTTTTTGGCGGTGCCG
>JAZFWG010000152.1:0-3852 GCA_036448135.1 Alphaproteobacteria bacterium | reverse complement strand
GCCACATGGATAGCTATCGTGTCATCGGCCCTTTGGTACGCCTGTTTCCCGCCGAGTTCAGCCACAACCTGACCCTTGCTGCGCTACGTCTTGGCTTGGTGCCGGCCCAACCCGCCGGCGACGATGCCATACTCGCCACCCGGCTATGGGGGCGGGACTTCGCCAATCCCATCGGGCTTGCCGCCGGTTTCGACAAAAATGCCGAGGTCATCGACGCCATGCTCGGCCTCGGTTTCGGCTTCGTCGAGATCGGCTCGGTGACGCCCTTGGCCCAGCCCGGCAACCCCAAGCCCAGACTGTTCCGCCTGGCGGAGGACGAGGCCGTGATCAACCGGCTCGGCTTCAACAATGACGGCATGGAACGGGTGGCGGTAAGGCTTCGCCGCCGCCGGGACGGCCGTCCCGGCATGCTTGGCGTCAATCTCGGCAAGAACAAGGACAGTACCGACGCCGTCGGTGACTATGTCGCCGGCGCCCGGGCGCTGGCGGAGTATGCCGACTACCTGGTGGTCAACGTCTCTTCGCCAAACACGCCGGGGCTTCGCGACCTACAGGACCGCGGCGCCCTCGAGGAGTTGTTGGGGGCAGTCAGGGCCGCCCGCGACGAGACGGTAAGCGCCAACGCGCCGCCACTTCTGGTCAAGATCGCCCCCGACCTGGAGCATGACCAATTGGCCGATATCGCCGATCTCGCAACGTCCGGCCTGGTGGAAGGCATCATGGTCGGCAACACCACCATCGACCGCCCCGCGAGCCTGAAAAGCCGGCACCGGGGCGAAAGCGGCGGTCTCAGCGGCAAACCCCTGCTCGAGCCGTCGACCGCGGTCCTGCGGAAGCTCTACGGCTTGACCGGAGGCAAGGTGCCGCTGGTCGGTGTCGGTGGGGTCTCATCCGGCGCCGATGCCTATGCCAAGATCAGGGCCGGGGCCTCCCTGGTCGGGCTGTATTCGGCGCTGGTATACCAGGGCCCCGGCCTCGTCGGCCGCATAAAGGCTGAGCTTTCCCAGTTGTTGCGCGCCGACGGCCTTGCCCATGTGGTTGACGCGGTGGGCCTGGACGGAACCCTTTATTAACCCTATTTCAAGACCTTGGCCGCATTGTGCGAATCCAATTTTGCACCAAAAACCGCGCCATGTCCCTACTTAAGCATCTATTTCTCGCCACCTCCTACGTGCTGTTCGCGGTGGCTGTCGCCCTGGTTCTGCCCTCGGTGGTGGTGTCCATCGACAGCCAATGGGCGATGGTGATCGCGGGGTTCGTGCTGATCGGCTCGGCGCTCATGCATGAGGCGATGGCCCGCGGCGAGCATAACGTCATGGCGACCGAGCAATATCATGCGCTCTATCGCGGCTATGAGCGGCTGCGCGAAGAACTTGTCGCCATGGGCGAGGAATCCTCGATTTTGCACAAGGCGCTCAAAGAGAAATTCAAGGAAAAGAAATCCGCACCCAATCTCAACAAGGTCGTCGCCGAGGTGCGTGTGCTGCAGAACCTGATCGAACAGATAAGCCAGAGCCGTTACGAGGAAGCCGTAAGCCAGGACGCCTTGCACCGTGATGGGCCCCGGGCAAACAGGGCATCGGCGCCCGTTGCCGAGTTCGAGGACGTCACGAACATCCAACAGGTGCCCTATGACGACGCCCAGGTCCTCGAGATCATCCACGAGGCCTTGCGTAGCGACCGGGTCGAGATGTTCCTGCAACCCGTCGTCAGCCTGCCCCAGCGCAAGCCCCGGTTCTATGAGTGTTTCACCCGGATTCGTGCCGCCGACGGCAACATGATATTGCCGGAGCAATATATCCCCATCGCCGAGCGCGAAGGCCTGGTTGCCGCCATCGACAATCTGTTGCTGTTCCGTTGCGTGCAGCTGGTGCGCAAGGCCCAGAGCAAGAGCCACAATGTCGGCTTTTTCTGCAACATCTCGAGCCGCACCCTCCAAGACAGGGCCTTTTTCAAGGACTTCATCCAATTCATGGTCGCGAATTCGGAACTCAGCCACAATTTGATCTTCGAGTTCAGCCAGGCGGATCTTGAATCCATGTGGATGGAAGTTGAAACCGATCTCGAACAGCTGGTGCGGCTCGGCTACGTGTTCTCGATGGACCGGGTGACGGATATGGATCTCGATTGCGACATCCTGGCCAAACGGCACGTGAAGTTCGTCAAGGTCGATGTCGAAAATCTGTTGTCGATCCGCTGGCCGGAAACCGAAGCCACCGAGCATCTGGAACCCGCAGCCGCGCGGCAAATGGCCGAGGCGGCGGTCGATGGCGGAGCCGCCGGCGATGGCGAAGCCGCTCCCGAGGTTGTCATCCCTCCGCTGGCCCCGGCGCCGCCTGCGGTCGACATGGAAGGCCTGCGCCGCGAACTCGATCGCGCCAACATCGATTTGATCGTGGAAAAGGTCGAGCGCGAAACTGATTTGATCGAAATCCTCGAATTCCGCATCGATTTCGGCCAAGGGTTCCTGTTCGGCGAACCGCGTCCGAGCCGCGACGGCTGAACCTCCCCACATTCGTCCTTCACATCGCTGGCCCGCCATGGCACAACGGGCCAAACCGTGACCGCTACGACCAGCTCCATTCCCCATGCCAGCCATCAACATCCTTCCCGGCCTTCGTGACTTGGCCCCAGCCTATGACGGGTTCATCCTCGATCTTTGGGGGGTCGTCCATGATGGTCACAAGCTTTATGACGGCGTCGTCCATTGCCTCGAGGAACTGCAAAATCACGGCAAGCGCGTCACCATGCTGTCAAATGCGCCGCGCCGGGCCGAAACCGTGGCCGATGCCATGACCGAAATGGGCTTGGATCGCGCCCTATACGATCATGTGCTCAGTTCCGGGGAGCTTGCCTACCGGGCCCTCGAGGCCCGTGACGAGCCGTGGTATGCGGCCCTGGGACGCCGCTGTTTGCATATGGGGCCGGACCGGGACAAGGGCCTGTTCGATGGCCTCGGGGTCGAAATCGTGGCGGACCCGGATGAGGCCCAGTTCATCGTCAACACCGGCCCGTGGCAAGATGGCGAGACCGTCGGCGATTACGAACAGGTGCTAGCCGCTTGCGCCCGTCGCAACCTGGCCATGGTCTGCGCCAACCCCGATCTCGAGGTCATCCGCGGCGGCCGGCGTATCATCTGTGCCGGCACCCTGGCGGCGCGCTACGAGGAATTGGGCGGCGAAGTCCACTATCACGGCAAGCCTTTTGCTGCGGCTTACCGGGCCTGTCTGGAGCAGATGGGGCTCGACGACCCGGGGCGGATCCTCGCCATCGGCGATTCGCTCGTCACCGACATCAAGGGCGCCCTGGATGCCGGTCTCGATACGGTGCTGGTGACCAGCGGCATTCTCGCCGAGGAACTGGGGACCGACTACGCGGAACATCCCGACCCTGAACGCCTCCAAGCCGCTTGCGAGCGTGCCGGGCACATCCCCAACGCCGCGATACCCGCCTTCATTTGGTAATGTCCAGCCACCACGGTCAAAACCGGGACGGGCGCATGGACCCAGAAATATGCCTTGAGTAATGTCTGTTCCCCCGGCATCCTGGGTATCGCGAAAGCTAAAGGGCAGATTCAGGGAATGACCGTCACCGCGAAACGATTCATCGCCATCCTTACGCTCGGTGCGTTGCTCACGGCATCGTGGCTTGGCGCCGCGGCCTACTATGTCGAAACCTATATCGACTGGAACAATCTTCTGTTCCTGTTGCCCCACGAGCTTGGCGCCTTTGTCGCCGGCGTGTTCACGCCACTGGTGTTCCTGTGGCTGGCCCTATGGTTGATCGTTCGTGGCAACCGGCAGAGCATCGAGTCCCGGGCGATCGAGGCCCAACTCAAAAACTTCATCTATC